>CAYYEC010000237.1:6475-6698 GCA_964470745.1 uncultured Eubacteriales bacterium
CTACAATACGGAATGAAGTATCTAATACCTCTTGTAAATATTTTTTTGTTTCAGCATTGTAAACTCCGTTTGCTGTTAAAAAAGGGTATTTTTTTTGAAAATTTAAAATTATTTCTCTAGTTTTATAATTATAAACCCCATCAGCCTCTAATTCATATCCTAATGAAATCAGTGCTGATTGAATTGATTTCACTCCCGCATCTTTATCTCCGAAGTTGTAAGT
>CAYYEC010000238.1:0-6688 GCA_964470745.1 uncultured Eubacteriales bacterium
ATATAGAGTATCCTTTTGGTTGATATCATTTGGTCAATTTTTTATTCCGTTTTCAGTGTTCGCAGGTTTGTATTTTCTTTTCCAACGTTTTGGTTCTATAAAAGGGTGGAGCTTCTTTGAAGTAGCTTTATGTTTTTCCGTTATTCATATGGCTTTTTCCATTAGTGAGTGCTTTGTAAGAGGATTTGATATGTTTTCAAACCTGGTTTCTACCGGGGAATTTGACAGGATATTGGTACGACCTAGAAGTACAGTGGTGCAGGTAATGGGATCAAAATTTGAATTCACAAGAGTTGGAAGGCTTTTGCAAAGCTTGGGAGTATTAGTTTGGGCAATATTAAATCTTTCAATTAATTGGAATATATTAAAAGTTATGACTTTGTGTCTAATGATTTTAAGTGGAGTGTTTGTTTTTTCAGGTATTTTTATTTTGGCTGCCACATTGTGTTTCTGGACAATTCAGGCTATTGAAGTTGCAAATATTTTTACTGATGGTGGAAGAGAAATGTCTCAGTACCCAATAGATATTTATAAAAAGTGGGTTACCCGGTTTTTTACTTTTGTAATACCTTTTGGCTGTGTGAATTATCTACCATTAATGAGTGTCTTGGGTAAGGTGGAAGGTAATGCTGTTTTATATATGTTTACACCTTTGTATGGAGTATTTTTTATTGTTCCATGCTTACTTGTTTGGAGGTTTGGAGTTAAACATTATCGATCTACGGGGTCATAAAGGTTTTTGTGGCAGCTCTAAACTTAATATATTGTTATTTATTTCTTAGTTTGCATTTAAGACTTGCGTTGATAAAAAAATCCCTTTTAAAAGGAAAAGTAATAGGAACTACCTGGGCTATGCTTAATGAAAAACCAGGCTTTACATATAAAGTAGCAAATTGAAACATGCTACAAGGCACAACTTAGTTCATTTAAATGAATCGATGAGACTTATTGGGAAAAAAGGGATTAGACGAAAAATACGAAAAAGTAAGTCCACAGTTTAGTGGACTTATTATATATAGTGGAGTTTAAGTGAAATAAATTTATTCAAATTAATTGTAGATATTAGTTAAATTTAAGTTTGTTCATAAGAGACTCAACTCTATACTCAATATGATTTATTTCTTTTAAAAATGAATTAAGCCGTGATTTGTAATCAAAAGTATTATTAATATAAGGCTCAAGTGCTTTAAGATTCTTGTTTAATGACTCAATTCTGTTTTCTAAATTTATAATTCTTTCAGATAACATAAAACACCTCTATATAAACTTCGATTTCTATTTTTATTATACTATTTATATCAGATGTTGTATATATTTCCCAAATAAAATCTATTGAAATCAGAGTATGTTAGCTATATATTTTACGATAAGCATCTTACATTGCTTTATTCAAATATCATAAAATCCTATACCTCTGTCTAAATGTCACTTGGAATTCAATGTAGCTTCTTTAACATAGCATATAGAATAATACTATTCTTATCATCATATTATTGCAGCTATTTGCTGCGATATGTGAATTTTATGTAAATAAAAGCGTAAATCCCTTTTTAATAGACAAATATTATGTTAAAATTTATACAATATTATAGAGTTACTGGAGCTTAGTTAAGTTATGTTTGGATATATATTACCTGAAAAACCAGAGATGAAAATAAAAGAATATGAAATGTTTAGAGCATACTATTGTGGTGTATGTAAATCTATTGGGCAAAGATTTGGTCAAGTACAGAGACTTACGTTGAATTATGATTCTACCTTTTTAGCAATTCTTTTGAGTTCATTATCTAATGAAAAATTAGAAATAAAAAATGAGAGATGTATTGCCCATCCTATACAAAAGAGAAATGTAATTAAAAATAATGAAATAATTGACTATGCCTCAGACATGAATATTATTTTAGCGTATCTTAATTTAGAGGATAATTGGATAGATGAGAAGTCAGTAACTTCTTTATCAGCAATGATGCTTCTTAAGGGAAGCTACAAAAAATTAAATAGTAAGTATAAAGAAAAATGTGGTATAATAAAACATTGGATTGAAGAGCTTTCTAAATTAGAGAAAGCTGGATGTAATTCACCTGATGAAGCGGCGAATACTATTGGGAAACTCATGGAAGAGGTAATATTCTATAAGCCTATTTGCCTGAATGAAAATATGGAAAAAGCTATTAGGTGGATCGGTTATAACATGGGGAAATGGATTTACTTAATTGATGCTTTTGATGATATTGAAAAAGATATTAAAAATAAATCATATAATCCTTTTGTTAAACAATATAAATATAGCGGTCAAGATGTCCAGCACTTTAAAAACAGTATTAAAGAGAGAGTTGAGTTCAATTTAACTTATTCTTTGAGTGAGATATCCAAATCCTTTGAACTATTAGATAAAACAAAAAATTCTGGGATATTAGAAAATATCATATATATGGGAATGTTAAGAAAGACAGAGAAAGTATTAAATAAATGTAATGATAGTTGTGCAAAAAGAGATGAAAAAATATAAGGAGATGTAGAAAGTGAGAAATCCATACGAAGTTCTTGGTATAAGAGAAGGGGCAAGTGAAAGTGAAGTTAAAAGGGCATATAGAGAATTAGTGAAAAAATATCATCCTGATCAATATAGAGATAATCCTCTATCAGATTTAGCTGAAACCAAATTGAAAGAAATTAATGAAGCATATGATTATATCATGAAAAATCAATCAAATTCTCAAAGAGCAAGGTCAAATAATGATACATGGTCAAGTTCCGGAAGTAGTTATACTCAAAGGGATGATGAAATTGTAAATCGTATAAAGTCTCTTATACAAATGGGAGAGTTAGGCCAGGCAGAAAATTTGTTAAATAGCTTTAAATTTAAGAATGCTGCATGGTATTACTTAAAGGGGCTGATTTTTGTTAAAAGAGGCTGGTATGATGAAGGTTTTTCCCATATACAGAATGCAGTTAATATGGAACCGAACAATTTTGAATATAGAGAAGCTTTAAACAGAATGAGAATGAATAATACTGCTTATAGGGGAAATGCCTTTGGAAGAGGCTATAGCAGAGAACCCGATTTGTGTACTATATGTCAGTGCTTATGGTGTTCCGACTGCTGTTGTGAATGTGCTGGTGGAGACTTGATAGGTTGTTGTTAAGTTAGATTGAGGTTAAGGTTGAGATTAAGAGAGATTTGGGAAGAAAATTTTGAGAAAAGGTAGAATTTATAACATGGATAATAAGTTTAGGACAAAGAAATTGGCTTATAGTGGTATATTGTTAGCGTTAGTAATTATTACGTTATTCTTTGCAACTTTTTTACCGACTAGTAGATTAGCTTTATATGTCCTGAGCTCATTTTTTATCTCAATAATTATAGTTGAATTTGGTGTATATGCAGGATGGAGTTTTTATTTAGCTTCAAATATACTGGCATTTTTTGTGATAAGCAATAAAATAGGATTAATTCCATATACTATATTATTTGGGATTTATGGTATTGTAAAGTTTTACATAGAAAAGCTGAATAAGCTTCCATTTGAATACATATTAAAGCTTGTTTATTTCAATTTTTGTCTAATTTTAGCATTTATATTTATTAAGGAATTTCTTATGTATAATATAAAAATTCAATTACCTTGGTGGACCCTTTTAATTGTCCTGGAGATTCTATTTATAATATACGATTATATATATACCAGATTTATAAATTATTATTTGCATAAATTAAAAAGAATTATTGGTGGCCTGTAAAGTTTTAAATAAAACTATGAATAAAGAAGCTTTACAAACCACTAGAATTTAATATTTCACAAAAGAATTGAGGAAGGAATATGAAATTTAAAATCACTTCTGTCAATTTAATATATGTTATCTTAATACAAATAATCTTAATAAATATAATTTTAGGTGTACTTATTGTAAAAGGAATAAAACAGAAGGAACTTTTACAATCTGAGTCTGCTATGCCTATAAGCTATCCGATAATAGATCAAAAATATAACAAAAATGATTTTATTAATAATATAATTAAACAGTCAAATATAAGTAATCTGAATCTATCTTTAAAAAGTGATTCCAATACAAAAGAATTTGTTGCTACGGCATATGATTTATCATATGAGTCTTGTGGAAAAGAGTCAACGCATCCTGAATATGGCATAACTTTTAGTGGTACAAAAGCTACAAAAGGAAAGACAATAGCTGTAGATCCTGAGATAATACCTTTAGGTAGTAAAGTGTATATTGAATTTCCGGAACGGTATACAAAATTAAATGGGTGGTATATTGCAGAGGATACAGGAAGCAAAATAAAAGGAAATATTATTGATGTGTTTTTTGGTGAATCCGCCCAGAAGGAAGCCATGGAGTTTGGGAGAAGAAAAGTAAAGATAAGAGTTCTTTCTCCATAAGGGACCGTTAAAATATTGCTTCCTCTTCTTCATGTAGACTGAATAGATTATTAAGTACAGCAGTGAAAATATAAAGGAAGCTTTATTTTAACGGTCCCATAGAAGAACATATACGGGGAAATATTGAAAACTTTTATGCTATATAATACAATGAATAAATGGAAAATTATAGCTATGAAAGTGAGAATGATTATGACAAATATAAATATATATATTAACTATTCAATTTCAGTTTTTGTTATTGTATTATTATCAGGATGTATACTCAATCTTTTAAAACAGCATTTTATATTTCAGTTATCAGGTATTGCATTTTTATTTACATTTTTCATATATAAATGTTTTAAAATAACATATTTGAATCCATCAATTCAACTAAATGAAGTATATATATCTGTTCTTCCTATTTTAATAGCTATATCTGCCTGTTTAATAAGTATGGTATTTGGATTCTGGTTTTTTCCTCCCATTCGTAAAAAGATTAACAGAAAAGGATAAATAGATTTAAAACCCATTATTTACATTCCTGTTCTAGGTTGACATATATGAATGATATTATGTAAACTAATATGTGGGATACTTGATTTATATTAAGTATAATAACAAGTGGCTTGTAATGTATATTTTTTTGAAATACGCAAGCCATAGATCAAGAAAGTAGATTTATAATGCTTTAATAGAATCTTAAAGTTGGTGTATTACAAACTACGAGAATTAAGGGGGTTAGGGGTTGATTTGAGGAAAGTATTTTTTGTAATGCTATTTTTCTTATTTAGTCTTTCATTAACTATTAATGTATCAGGTTTTTCTTTTGAAGACATTGCTAAAGAAGTAAATGTAAATATAAGTGTAAATGGTACAATGTTAAGTCCTGAGAGACAGCCTGTAAATATAGATGGTAGAACTTTAGTTCCAGCCAGATCATCTTTAAAAAATTTAGAGGCAAAGGTTGATTGGTATGAAGATAAAAATCTAGTAGTTGTAAGTAAAGAGGATATAGTTATATCTATGAATATTGGTGAGAAAATAGCAAAAGTTAATAACGTGAGCAAGGATATGGAAGTTCCTGCAATATTGATTAGAGGGACAGTTATGATTCCACTAAGATTTGTCGCTGAAAATTTAGGAGCAAAAGTAAGTTGGGATGGGACTTTAAAAGCTATAAGTATCGCAGACAAGAGTTCAAATGAGAATATATCAAGAGGAGAATTAAGAGGGAATTATACTGTTGTAATTGATGCAGGACATGGTGGAATTGAACCAGGAGCAGTTTACAATGGTGTTAATGAGAAGGACTTAAATCTTGAAATTGCACTTAAACTAAATGAGTTGTTAAAATCTGAAGGAATCACGACATATATGACGAGGACTGGCGATTACTATGTTTCACTAAAAGATAGATATAATTATGCAAATTCGTTAAATGCAGATTTGTTTATAAGTGTTCACAATAATGTATCCCCAAATTCTTGGGTAAGTGGCACTGAAACATTATATTTTCCAACTTCAAACACAAGTGGAAACATGAATGGAGAAAAGTTGGCTTACATTATTCAAAATGAGTTAACAGACTCCTTAGGGTCAAAGGATTTAGGTACGATTCCAAGAAGCAAGCTTGCTGTTTTAAGACATACCCAGATGCCAGCGGTAATAGCTGAGATAGGGTACATGACTAGCTCAAGTGAGTTAAAGAGACTAAAAAGTACCTCTTATCAGGAAAAGATCGCAGAATCATTAAAAAATGGCATAGTAAAAGCTCTGAAAATGAAAGAGTAACAATTGTAATCAATATTTGGCATAATATGAATACAAATGTAAATTTTATTAGTGATTTTAACTAAAAATCAACATTAATTGAGAATTGTTCTCAATTAATGTTGATTTTTAGTTTTATTTAATTTATAATAATAGCAGAAGATTTAGAATTATTAAATGATATTAATTATCATTCGCAAAGGAGAGGTTCTAATTGGATTGCTGCACAAACAAAGTAACTTTTAGGGATAGATTCAAAGCTTTTTTTAATATAGAAGAGGAAAAAAATAAGGAATCTGAATTGATATCTAAAAAAATAGCATTAATTGGAAATCCTAACGTTGGAAAAAGTGTGATATTCAATAGTCTTACAGGAGCATATGTAACTGTATCAAATTATCCCGGTACAACAGTTGAAGTTTCAAGAGGTGTCTATAAAGCTAATAACACAAAATACGAAATTATTGATACTCCCGGTATGTATTCCATGCTTCCTATTTCTGAAGAAGAGAGAGTTACAAGGAAATTATTAT
>CAYYEC010000239.1:0-1410 GCA_964470745.1 uncultured Eubacteriales bacterium
ATTTTTAACTATACAGATGTTAATTTAGTAAAAGATAAGATATCTGAATTTGATTTTAAAAATCAGAAATTAAAATCAGAAAACAAAGTATATGAATATGATTATTTAATTGTTGCAGCCGGAAGTCAGCCAAACTTTTATAATGTTCCCGGTATGGCGGAAAACAGTTATACAATTTGGTCATTTGAAGCTGCTGTTAAAATTCGAGAAAAAGTTCGAAATAGTTTTGTCTTGGCTTCTCAGGAAAAAGATAATGAAAAAAGAAAAGCTCTTCTTACCTTTGTAGTAGGTGGTGGTGGTTTTACCGGAGTTGAAGTAGTTGGAGAATTAGCACAATGGATAAAGTTATTATGTAAAGAATATTCAATTAATAGAAAAGAGGTAAGATTGGTATTGGTGGAAGCATTACCAAATATACTTAACATTCTAAATAAGAAGAATATCGAAAAATCCGTTAATTACTTAACTAACAAGCTAAATGTCGAAGTAATGACAAATTCCCCTATAGTTAATGTAACTCCGGACACTGTTGAATTAAAATCAGGTACTTTAATAAAAACAAGTACTTTAATTTGGACAGCTGGTATTAAAGCTGCAGAAATAGCTAAGAATATTTGCACTCTTGAGGAGAGAGGCTGTAGAATAAAAGTCAATGAGTTTACCCAAACTGAATTTGGCAATGTCTATGCAGTTGGTGATATTTCAGCATTTAACGATGGTAAAATGACTCTTCCAGCCTTAGTTGAAACAGCACTTCAAACGGGAAAAGCTGCAGCAAAGAATATCTTAGCCGAACTAAGAGACAAAGAAAAACAAAAACTTCATCCAAAACTTCATGGTGTTATGGTTTCAATAGGTAGCTTTTTCGCTGTTTCTGAGTTGATGGGTGTCAGCCTACCAAGAATTTTGTCTATCTTAATGAAGTATATGGTAAATATTCATTATTTGTTTGGAATTGGCGGATTTGACCTTGTATTTAAGTATTTAAACCATGAATTATTTGAAAAAAGACAAGAAAGATTTCTTATTGAAAAACATTATTCAAAAAAATCAAACATTTTCTGGCTAGTACCATTAAGATTGTTTTTAGGATATGCTTGGTTAATGGAAGGTATAAATAAAGTTCAGGAAAATTGGCTTACTGAAAAATTACTCACAGGTATGCAAACCGATACAGAGTCAAGCGCCTCTGTAGGGTTTAGTATAATTGCATCTCATACTCCAGCATGGTATGCTTGGATTGCTAATAATATTGTTATACCAAATGCTATGTTTTTCCAAATTATGATAGTATTAACTGAGATTGGATTAGGATTGGCTTTCTTGTCAGGAACCTTTACTTTCATTGCCGGTCTGGTTGCTTTAGGTCTTAATGTTAACTTTATTTTATCTACCGGATTGCTTTTTGAA
>CAYYEC010000239.1:1420-2462 GCA_964470745.1 uncultured Eubacteriales bacterium
GTATATACCTGCTGCTATATGTATGTTAGCTGGAGCCGGTAGAGCTTTTGGCGTAGATTATTACCTTATCCCATATCTAATGAGACAATGGAGATATTTTGTGAGAAATAAAAATATTAAGTTATTTCTATTTAAATAACACTAATAATAGTAGTAACAAGAAAGCTATGATCTTGATTTCAAGATTATAGCTTTCTTTATATTATTTTGTTTATTAGCATAAAATATAGCTCTTTATATCATTAAGAGCAGATCAGACCTACTGCAAAGGCTAAAGGAAACAAAAACTCATGGGCTTGCTGCCCATGAGTTTTTGTTCAAAAAAATACTAAATCCACTTTTATCTTATTTTCTGTAAATTCAAGAACTGCATAAGATTCATTTTGTTCACCTCTAGGATCACTTATACTACCAGGATTTAATAGAATGTACTTATCTTTTTCTATCAATTCCGCAATATGTGTGTGACCAAACATCAATAAATCTACATTTAGCTCCACAGCCTTTTTTTCAAGCTTTTCATAATCCCATTTTACAGAATACCTGTGTCCATGTGTTATAAAGATCTTTTTGCCTTCAAATTCCAGCATCTTTTCAGCTGGAGTATCACCTATCATAAAATCACTATTACCATAAATATATTCAAATCTAACATCTGAAAATATATTTTCCAACCGCTGTGCGTCTCTAAAATAGTCGCCTAAATGTATTACCGTCTTTATATCTGTGTGCCTCTTTAAAGCCTTCTCTGCCAAATCTATTTCACCATGAGTATCACTAATCACAAGTATCTTCATAATTACCCCCAAAACTCCTATAACTCAATACTTTTTAACTTTTCAAGCATTAGCCTTAATGCTTTTCCTCTATGACTAATCCTATGTTTTAATTCTGGTATCATTTCGGCTGTTGTCATTTTATAATCCGGAATATAAAAAATTGGGTCATATCCAAATCCTTGGCTTCCTTTTGGTTTTGAAGCTATCACACCTTCACAAATTCCCCTAACTGTGAATTTCATTCCATTCGGAAACGCAACAGC
>CAYYEC010000239.1:2472-6654 GCA_964470745.1 uncultured Eubacteriales bacterium
GCTATAACACAAACAAACCTGGCCCCTCTTTTTTCTATTGGTACATCTTTTAATAATTCAAGAAGTTTATTATTTTTTTCAATATCAGAAGCTCCAACTCCTGCAAATCTGGCAGTATAAATACCGGGTGCACCATCTAAAAAATCAACTTCCAGCCCCGAATCATCAGCCATCACAATTTCTCCAATTCGATTAGAGACTTCAGTTGCTTTAATCAAAGCATTTTCTTCAAATGTATTACCATATTCTTCTATATCTTCACGAATACCAACTTTATCCATTGTTATTACATCGTAATCCAGACCAGACAAAATCTCACTAATCTCCTTAAATTTACCCATATTTTTTGTAGCTATAACAAATTTACGCATATCAAATTGCCCCTTAAAAAATAAATAAATTAAATTACAAATTATTAACTTCCAAAACATCCTTTTGAATATTTATCAATTCGTATATCCCCTTTTTAGCTAAATCCAATAAAACATCAAGGTTATTTTTATCAAAAGGAGCCTGTTCTCCAGTGGCCTGTATCTCTATAAACTTACCGTCTCCTGTCATTACTACATTCATGTCTACAATAGCATTTGAATCTTCTGAATAACATAAATCAAGCATCTCTTCTCCTTCTACAATTCCTACACTGGTTGCAGCTATAAAATCTTTTATAGGCATCTTCTCAACTACTCCATTTGACACCAAAAATTCGCATGCATCTTTAAGAGCAACAAAGGCTCCTGTTATTGAAGCCGTTCTTGTACCCCCATCTGCTTGAATTACATCACAATCTATAACAATTGATCTTTCTCCAAGTAATTTAAAATCGAATACTGATCTTAATGCTCTACCGATCAGTCTTTGTATTTCTTGACTTCTTCCATTCATCTTTAATTTACTAATATCTCTAGAATTTCTAACATAAGTTGATCTGGGTAACATATTATATTCTGCAGTAACCCAGCCTTCTCCCGTATTCTTTTTAAATTGCGGCACTTTATCTTCAATAGTTGCCGTACAAATAACCTTCGTATTCCCTGCCTCTATTAAAACTGAACCCTCAGCATACATGTTATAATTTCTAGTTATTCTTACTGGCCTTAGCTCATTACTCTCTCTTCCATCAATTCTCAAAACATTTCCTACCTTTCAAATATTTCTAATTGTCAATTTATTAAGTTTATGTCCTTTGGTAAAACAAAAGTATTTCCTTCATTTAAATTTATTTTATTCCCTTCAATTAAAATGCTTACCTTCTTTACATTATTTATTTCATTAATGCTAAATAAAATCTGTTCAATCATTTTCTCTTCTTTCAATTTTGCACTGTAATTTAATATTTCTTTACTTAAATTTAATGCCAATACCCCATCATCTATTGTTGTAGATAGTATCTTTATTCCCTGTGGTAATTCAGAGTAAAATTTATTATTATTTTCATAGCTAAATAAATCTATGATAAACTGATTTACAGTCTCTTCACTGTCTTCATTATTTTGATATTCCTTTGAAACAGGTGTTAGGTAACTAAATTTATCATTTTCCCTTCTAAGGAAATATAGATCAAATTTAGTTCTACCATTCTGTATCATAAAATTATCATCGTTTATTAATAAATTTTTTCTATTCAATCCTTTTGAAATATCTCCATTGTACTTCAATTCATCTAGAGCCTTACCATTCACACGTATATAAACATTATTGATTGTTTTAAACTCTGTCAAAGTATACACTAGAGATAAAAATATCTTTTGTTCTATACTACTTTCATTATAATCTAAAATTTTATCATTAAAATCTATAATACAATTTCCTTCTTTAATATTTACACCTAAAACTTTAGTTCCTTCAGGTAAAACAGGATAAAGCCCATAATAGCTTATTCCTTCCCGCAATATTGAATTATCAATTAGGCCTTCAACAGCAAGTTTTGCGATTCCAATCTTTTTCGGAACTTTCTTTGTAATAGGAATTAAAACTCCATCCTTATCTTGATAAAAAAACGTAACTGCTATTAAATCAATGTCATTTTTCTTCAGGCTTTTTTGTGTTTCATCAGTTTTATCATTTAAGTTCATATCCTTGGTACTGTTTTCTTTCACCATCTTCTCTTGTTCTAAATCTTTTGATTCTTTTACCTTTGTAGGTAATGAGCAGCCCGCGAAAACAAAAGCTATAATTATTAAATAGATAATCATTAATTTCTTCATATTTTGCCTCCAATATTTTAAAAATACCTTTTATTGTAATTATAGCCAAATATCTTAGAAATTATAATTAATTATATTTTATCAAAGTCCCTATATAATGTTATCATATCAAATAAATAAAAAAAACTATAAGAATTCATGAATTCTTACGTTTTTTTCTATTTATTTTTATGAATTTTTTTCTATTTCATTTTTTTTAATGCTTTTAATACTCCCTCAAATAGAGCTTGAGCCGCTTTTTGTCTGAACTCAGGATCTTTTAAATTATCCATATCTGATTTATTTGTCATAAAAGATACTTCTGCCAATGCTGATGGCATTGTTGTAGCTTTTAGAACAACTAAATTTGGTCTTTCAATGATTTTTTTATCTACTGTACCTAAATTATTCAGCAAGCTATTTTGAATAATTTGAGCAAACGCTTTACCATCAAGTCCATTTTTTGAGACACCATTAGGATAATATAGAGTCATAGTACCTTTAACATCCTTATTATCTACTGCATTATTGTGAATACTCAAAAATAATGATGCATTTAGAGTATTTGCAATGTAAGCTCTTTCATATAATCCTACAAAACTATCATCTTCTCTGGTCATATATGTCTTAATTCCTTTGCTTTTAAGTAGCTCATTTAATCTTAGTGCAATATCAAGATTAAAATCCTTCTCAAAACAGCCTCCATATACCGCACCAACTTCTTTTCCGCCATGTCCAGCATCAATAACTACTAACCTATCCTTAATTGAATATGGTTTTAGTAAAGTAATATTTGTACTTTCAACAGTAGAATTTGCTATTATTTCATAATCCAATTTTGATTTTGTATTAAATATAATATTTGTCTGCTTTGCCTCTTCATTTTTAACTATTTTAATTGTATCTACTACTCCATCATTTATCTTAAAAGTCCCATATCCAATATCTGCAAGGTCTGAATCAAATGATATTTGATATTTTGTATCATTTATAAAGTTTCCAGTATACGAGTTCTTAAGCTTTTCTCCACCTTTTGTTAGCTCTGCTCCCATTAACTCAAAATATATTCTATCGCCTCCACTATGATAAATTATATTTTTGTATGTTGGCTTTTTAAATGTAACAATAAATACTCCTTTCTTTTCTTCAATACTGTAATCAGGCTGGTCATTTGTCTCTACAACAATCCTAGCTGTAGACTTTTCAAACTGAGCATATCTTACTTTTTCTATTAAACTGCTATTAATATTTATTACTTCTTGTGTTTTTGGTGCCACCAAATTCGGTATGTCTATAACTGTTCTATTGTCATCAGTTAGCCTGAAAATATTAAAATCCTTGTAATCATTTGCATATATAATAAGGCTATCTTTATTGCTCGTAGATTTGTATTCTATTTTTATTTGATTTGAAAAATTGTCTCTTGAATCACTTCCTCTATCAACCTCAGCATTTGGATTTTTTATTAGCATCCTGGTATCATATGCAGTATCAGGTTGCAGTTCATATTCCAGTACAACTTTTGAATAGAATTCAATTCTAGTAAGGTCTTCATTCTCATCATTAATTACATTAATTTTCTCCAGAATATTGTCATTAATTTCTATAACTTGATCTTCAAAATATTTTGAGTTATTCAAAAAAGAAATTGTAAATTTTTTTCCATCATTATCATACTTTTGACTAACCAACCCTGAATATTCCTCACTCATTTTTCTGATATTTAATGCAGTTATTGAAAATACTCCTATATTATTAACATTTTTATACTCAATCTTTCTGTCTATTAATTCAAGAAGCTTTTTAAATCTATCTTCTTCTGAGGCACCATTGTCTGTATCCTCAGCATTTGTATCTTCGTTATTTTTTTCCATTTCTTCATTATTATCATTTACATTATCAGCAATTTCCTCCGAGTTGTTATTTGTGTCACTTTCTTGTAACGGAGTTTGTTCATCCTCTTTACTCTTATCTTCCATTTGAGCGTTATTCTTAA
>CAYYEC010000240.1:0-1941 GCA_964470745.1 uncultured Eubacteriales bacterium
GATATATGTTGGTTTTTATACCGCACGTGTTGCAACAATAGAAGTCAGTAATGTAGAGTTTTCAGTAAGCGCTGCAGCAACGGATGCGGCAAAAGTTCTTCTGCCTGAAACACCAATTACACCAAGTTTTGATACTACGTCGCTTGAAGATTGGTCAAAAAATGCTTATGATTTGAAATGTATTTCAAATGTAGATGGTATAGCAACAATTAAGCAGGGAGAAACAGTTATTGCAAGTGATGTTCCTGTAGTAGCAGATGAAGTATTTACGCAAAGTGTAAGTTTAAAGTCAAATTCTGAAAATAATTTTACAATAACATTTACTCCAGATTCGACTCAAACGCTTACTTCATATGATAGAATAGTCAAACATTTTGTTGTAAATATGAAAACTTATGCTGGAACAAGTAATTCGATATACGTATCACCAACAGGTACAAGTGATTCTGAAGGTACAATTGATGATCCACTGGATATTGATACGGCAATTAAATATGTTAAAGAAGGTCAAACAATATACATGATGGGAGGAACCTACAATCGTACGTCATCATTAGTAATACCAATTGGAAATAACGGTACTGCATGGGCAAGAAAATCTATTTTAGCTTATAATGGAGAAGATGTAATTCTTGACTTTGGTTCAAATTCAACAGGCTTTATTATAGCAGGTAATTATTGGAATGTAAATGGTGTTGATTCCACTAGATCAACTGGTGTTGGTATTCATGTTGCGGGCAGTAACAATAAAATTGAACTTTGTGATGTATATGCAAATGTGAATACTGGACTACAGATTAGCCGTTATAACTCAAGTGTGAGTAAGGAAGATTGGCCGGCAAACAATCTTATTCTTAATTGTACTTCTTATGATAACAGAGATGCATCAGAAAACAATGCTGATGGATTTGCTGCG
The DNA here is from genome assembly GCA_964470745.1 of uncultured Eubacteriales bacterium. Taxonomy (GTDB): domain Bacteria; phylum Bacillota; class Clostridia; order DSM-8532; family CAYYEC01; genus CAYYEC01. Next base: position 917 of record CAYYEC010000240.1, read on the forward strand.
AAGCTTACCAGTGGTGAAGGAAATGTGTTTAGAGGCTGTATATCACACAATAATATTGATGATGGTTGGGATTTGTACACTAAAGCAGAAACAGGACCTATTGGTGCTGTACTTATAGAAGACTGTATAGCGTACAATAATGGTACACTTACAAACGGCCATGTAGGTTCAGGCGATAAAAATGGATTTAAGCTTGGAGGAGAAGGGATTGCAGTACCGAACATAATTAGAAACAGTATTGCTTTTGGAAACGGAGCTGCAGGTTTCACAAGCAATAGCAACCCTGCTGTTCAAGCATATGATTGTGTATCATATGATAATGCGGGGGCAAATATAAGTTTTACAACCTACAATAGTATTGCACCACAATTCGTGGTAGACCATTTTGTATCATATAGAAGTACCTCCGGTGCATCAGACAGTTATCCATCGGATGCAGTAAAGGATAGTAATTACTTCTATGATGGGACGGTATCTGCTAATAAATCAGGTAAAGTATTAGATGAATCAAATTTTGTAAGCTTAACAGAGTCAGTACCGTATAAAAGAAATGTAAGTGGTGATATTATTTGGGGTAACTTCTTGAAATTTATTGAGCCTGTTAAAACTTCTTCAATTACTGTAGCGCAAGATGGCTCAAATAAGAAATTGGGAATAACTCAGGATACAGTCAATTTAGGGTCTCCTATTACTATCTCAGTACCTGATAGTGTAACTGATGCAAAATTGGATGTTGCAAGTTTACTTATAACTGAAAATGGCGAAACTAAAACTGATAAGCTTCCCCAAATGACTGTTACGGCAGCTACTTATATTGGATCAAATCCAATAGAGTTAAAGTTGGATTTGCCAGTGGAATTGGAAATTAGCTCACCTTCTTCAGAAAATTGGGATGGTACAATTAATGTTCCAACAATACTTGAAAGTAATACTGTTACAGTGACTGCAGATTCTGGTAAAAAAGCAACGGTAGGTACAGTTATTGAAGTAGGCTATGGAGATGTACCTTTAACACTTAATAAAGC
>CAYYEC010000240.1:1951-6628 GCA_964470745.1 uncultured Eubacteriales bacterium
TCACCAAGATATCAACCACATTATATACTGATTCTCAAACAGCGGCAGACGCCCTACCAGCAGGTGGAGATGCAAAGATTAATGTTGGCTCGGATTTAGTGATTTGGACAAAACATTTTACTAAATTTGTAACTTACACTCAGTCAAATATTAGATCAAGTAATCACAAAACTAGTTCAACTGACAATAATGACAATGAAGAGATTGTAGAACCGACTATTGAGCCAGTACAAGAACCAGTTGATAAGATTGATGAATCAAAAGTTATCAAATTAAGCGATATAAATGGACATTGGGCAGAAGACAACATCAAAAAATTAGTTTCAATGGGAGCTGTTAATGGCTATACTGATGGTACCTTTAAGCCTAATGGAACTATTACAAGAGCTGAATTTGCCACATTACTGATAAAAGCTTTCGGGTTGGAACTACAGTCTGGCAAAGTTTTTAAGGATACTGATAAGCATTGGGCTAAAGACTATATAGCAACAGCTCAGTACTATAAAATTGTCAATGGATATGATAATGAAAATTTTGGTCCCGATGACTACATTACAAGGGAGCAGATGACTGTTATGATAGTAAAAATTGCAATGCTAAGTAATGTATCAAGTGAAAATACATTTGCTGATTCAAAGGATATATCAAATTGGGCTAAAGATGCAGTTAGTACAGCATTAGCAAAAGGTATTATTTCTGGATATGGTGACAATACCTTTAGACCAAAGGGCCTTGCTACCAGAGCAGAAGCAGTAACAATTATAATAAATGCTTTAAAATAAAAAATATATAATAAAGTTCAATTTATTAGAGGGTTAAGCTAAATTAGATTAACCCTCTAATTTAATTTTTGAGAATAACTAAAAGATAAGAGTGAATAGACTGAAGCCAACGAGTTCTTTATATTCTAATTATTCCCCAAAAAATAATTCTAGGATTAAATAAAATAATGGATATTATTAATAATATCCATTAACATAATATATTTTGAGTAAACCAATTGTTCTAATGTTTTTGTTAATATGCTATCTATATGTTGAACAGTTCTTCTTTGAAAAATCTTTAGTTAAACATATCTAATAAATGGAACTTTTTAATTTGTTTAAATTTTTACTGCATCTTAACCTCTGTTGATAAAAATCACTTTTTTCATATAAACGCTCCATTGGTCAATGAATTTCTTCTTTTTACATATCCTTTATCATATGGAATATTAAAGGAAATACTGGTGCCGAAACCTTTTTTACTCAGTATGCGAACAGAGCAGGTTTCCCCGTAATTCAACTTCAGCCGCTGATTCACATTTGCAAGTCCTATTCTCATACCATTTCCGTCATTAATCCGATGATACAATTCTTCAATTTCCTGTTTGTCAATTCCAACACCGTTATCGATAACATGAAAAGAAAGATAGCTGCAATTATGGAATATTTTCAATTTAATATATCCCTTATCTTCTTTGAAGCGTACTCCGTGAAGAATACTATTTTCTACAATCGGCTGCAGCACAAGCCGGAATACCGGATAATCCTGGATATCATCCTCAATCTGGTAATATACCACAAGCTTATTGCTAAACCTATATTTTTGGATTTCCACATACTTTTTTAGATAAAGAACTTCCTGCTGTAGGGTAACTTTCTCCATGGAAGGCATTAAAGCATATTTCAGCAAATCTGATAATCCTTGTATAATGGCGATGGCATTGGATTTATTGCTGTTCTTGAACTTTAAAAATTCAAAGCTTAATGTCTGAAGAGTATTAAATAAAAAGTGTGGATTTATTTGGGTTTGTAAGGCTGTCAGTTCGGCAACCTTTTCTTTGTATTGTTTCTGTTCCAATTGACTGTTAAGATAGGTGGTATTAATAAACATTTTGACGATATTATTCATTATAAGCGCATATTCGTCCTTCTCCCGGTTCAGCTCGTTAGTTTCAGGATAAACTCCCAACTCTGCTTTATCAAATGTATCAATTATAAAAGAAATCTGATCAAAATTCCTTTTTGTTACAATATATGTCAACATAATAACCACCAAACAATTTACCAGGAATATGGAAACAAGAATTTTAATAATCGTTTCAAGCTGCTTCCATAAAGCTTTATTAGAAACTAGTGCTACGATTTTTAAAGCATAATCGGAATATACTGTGCTGTTTACAAGATTATTTTCTCCATCCAGTTTGACCCATTTATTGTTAATGTCCTTTTCTTTCAGAAGATTTATCAAATCTTTTTTAAATGTTTCTGACTTGCTGTCACCAATATTATTTGATGCAAGAATATCCAGTTTTGAATTGAGCATAAAGATACTGGTATCCTTATTATTAAATATGGTATTTAAAATTTTGGCAAATTTAACTTTATCAATGTTAATGACAATCATTCCATCGATATATGCCATGCGCCTGTAGAGGGTAATATATTCCTTTTCCTCGGAAAAGGAGGTTTTCTTCACTGATCTCGATTCTACCCAATAATCCATTTCTTTGGTAACATGATTTGGCAGATTGATATTTTTATACCAACTATTATCATAAAAGGTATCTATGGGTTCTACGCCTGTAGTACAATTTAAAAATTTATTATATCCATCAAGATACAGATAAATGGAATCCACATATTCATGGGACTCAGCAATGCTCATCAATATGGTTTTGAGACTTTTCAAAAAACCCAGATCATTATAATTAATTTCATCCTGATCCAGTAATTTCTTTAAAGATAAGACAAAGGCTGGATTTGTCATCATCAGATTATGTTGATAAACAGCATTACTAATAATCAAATCGAGATTGTTGTTGGAAATCAATAGAGAGTTTTTAGTTTCTGTATTTAAATTTGTACTGATATTTCCAAACATATAAAAAAACACCATCAAAAAAATAATAATCGTAGGGATTAGCATGGTTATAAAATAAGTATAAAATCTACGTATAAAAAAACGTCTTTTCATAAGGAAACACCTTCATTTATTTTACTATTTCGGTATTCATTGGGAGTCATATTATAAAAAGCCTTGAAGGCCCTAGAAAAATTAGAAGGATTATCATATCCTACTAGATCGGCTATTTCATAGCCTTTATATTTGATATTTCTTAAAAATTCACAAGCTTTCTCCATTCTTATTGACAATAGTTTATCAGAAAAACTAATACCGGATTTTTCCTTATAAATTTTTGACAAGTAACTGGCACTCATATTAACCAGTAATGTAGCTTCTTCCAAGGATGCATTTTTGTAATTCTCCTGAAGGTATTTGGTCACTTTATCTATAATTTGTGTATAAAAGGGTAGCGGCATCTCTGCATTATTTACAAAGTGTTCTTCATCCAATTTTTGTTTTAATCGTTCAAAGCAGTTAATCAGGTCATTAAAATTTACTGGTTTTAACAAATAGTCAAAAATCTGAAACTGAATGGCGGAACGGAAGTATTTATAATTCGTGTAACTGCTGAACAATACCGTTTTAATTTCAGGATGTTTCCCTAATTCCTTAATTAATGTTATGCCCTCCATGTAGGGCATTTCAATATCTGTCAGAACAACATCAACCGGATGTTTCTCAATATATTTCAAAACATCTTTTCCATTTGAAAATTTTTCTGCGACATGAAAGCCGATTTGCTGCCAAGGAAATAAATTGGCTATGCCATCCAGTATTTTTTTCTCGTCATCTGCTATAATTAATTTATACATTGCATTCTCTACCTTTCCTGAAATTTCCTACCAAAATTTTGAAACTGGTTATCTGAACTATTTAACAATGTTTTTAAACAGATTAAGAATTTCCGCAGCAGCATTTTCTGGGTCACTTGCTCCATAACCGATGGATTCAACTGCCTGTTCAAAAATTGCTAGACCCTCGGAAGTATCCGAGAATTTATCATCCCAAATACCGTTGTATTGCATACTAATATCTGTGGCTTTTTGTACTAATGGGTTCATGACACCATTTTGTGACAGCAACTTGCGGCCTTCCTTTGTCGGTGGAACTGACCGTACCGTTCCTAATGTCAATATTGCATTAGGATCATTAAAGAAATAATTTAGGAACATAATGCTCTCTTTTATATATTTTGATTTATTATTGATTACCATGATCTGGGGGCAATTTGTATTATAACCGTCAATGGCTGAGTTTTTCATAACAGGAAGGTCTACGACATCATATTTGACATTGGGATTAGCTGCAGTCGTGACTTCAATCAATGAAATATAGCCCAGAGTCCCAACATATTTACCGGCTATCCAATTGGGGTCAGTCTGCAACTTGTCTCCAGGATAGGCAGCAGAATGGTATGCAGGCGGAATAACTTTGCTTTTATACAAGCTCTGAATAAATTGAAGAGACTTATGTAAGGATTCCTGTGTCATGAAATACTGTTTGGTATTTTCATTTATAAATGTATTCCCGACGATTTGCTTTTAATATGGTTTAAAAACCATATTGACAAGATAGTTTGTGTTTATATTTAGCAAGTACATGCTAGGGTCATACTGTTGTACTTTTTTACCAGCTTCAATCAAATCATCCCAGGTCTTGGGGGTTGCAAGATCGAGACCAATTTTATCGGCCAGATCGGTATTCACTAAAAAATCTTCGCCAGCTACACCTGTCGGTATACCAATTTGAATACCGTCAACATACCCATTTGCTCTCATTTGCAAATAG
>CAYYEC010000241.1:0-6612 GCA_964470745.1 uncultured Eubacteriales bacterium
GCATATAAAGAGGTCTTTCTTTCACTAAATACCTCTTTAACTGTCTTTGGATCATATAGCAATGGGTATTTTTTACCTGGCATCTGAGCAATTCTCTGCCCCTTAACAGATTTTCCCGGAATGCCTTCTGTCGGGTCAGTTCTCTCTCCAAGCCAATCTCCTACTTTAACTGTATTTATTAATTCCAGCTCATAATGATCTACTTTTCCGTCATTTGTACTTTTAGGTTGAGGTTCATTTAATTCATACATTTTTATCTCAGAGTCCTTGCCATTTTGAGGATATATTCCTTCGGCAATTAATATAGTTTTATTATTAGATAACCCACTTAAAAAAACTTCACTTTTAACTCCAAAAATTACTCCACTTTCATTTAGCTTCTTAATAATTTCTTTTATTAAGTCAAGCTTTCCAGAACCATTTATTTCTTCTTCTTTTACATTGAGGGATAGAAATGCTTTTAATTCATCACCTGAAATATCAATAATAATCCTTTCCTTTATATCTCCAAAAACTGCAGCCGGTTTTGGCGCTAATAAAAGAGAGTCCTTTAAGGCATTGAATTTTGTAACTTTTATTTGAGGGTAGTTTGCCATTAACTTATTAAACTCATTAATTGACATACCCTTTTTAAAGGATTCAATGTAAAAGTGGTTGCCTATTCTGGTTATTTTAATAAAATCAGATTCAAAAATTATAGTTGCTTTCATATATTTTGCCCCTCTTTTGTAAAAATTACATGGAAGAAGTCTCATGTATATATTATTTCGACAAAAAAGCTCCTTTTCCTTTAACTTTTTTTTGAAAAGCAGCCTTTTATATTTAGTACAGTTAAAATATTATATTCTAAATTTACTTTTTCTCCTATCATAAAGCACATTATCTAAAGCAGATGCTTCATTAACAACAACTTCTAGTTTTTCAAGTAGTTCTTCCGAGTCCACGCTTGACAATATTTGATGTTTAAACATATCTACAGTACTTTCAATATAATCCAATTTCATAGAAATACTATCCAGATCTTTTCTTTCAAGCTTTATACTTTCAATCATTTTCTCATCTATCTCAACGAGATTTTTTAGATTTTCTTTTAAATTTAAATCGTTTGTAAAATTCATTTTCCTGGCATTTTCATTTATTCTCTTGGCTATGTCGGTAATATCCTTCTGGCTCATTTCCCTGCTTCGCACACAAAAATTAATTAGAAGCCGGGTATAATTTATTACCAGGTTCAAGGTCTTTTCAACAATCTTTTGCTTAAGGAAATCAGGCTTTTCTTTGAAAAACGAATCTACTATTTGATTTTTATCAGTCATAATATTAGACAATTTCTTATAATATTTAGAGTTAGTATGCTTTTTTGCTTCACGAAACAACCTCTGACTTTCCTTATTCAGGTTAATAATCTCCTGTATTTTTTCTTTACTTTTAAGTATGTCAAAGGATTTCTTATTAAACATTGTTTGTAGGGAGAAAAATAAATACGGTATGAATGCCCAAATAAAGGATAATTGAATTCTACCATCGCCAAATGGATTATTTGTTGGAAAAAACATAGAAGGAAAATTCCCATTTGGTAATATAGCATTATTAAGAAAAAATATTGCTCCTAACGATAGTAGTAATATTCCAATATTCTTACCTTTAAATATAGAATACAAAAATAATTTAAATTTCATTTTTTATAATTCACTCCTGAATTTTATTCTCTATCTTTTCTCTTACTTCAAATCCTTCATCATTTGCAAGCATAGCTTCAGCTCTTGCTCTTGCCCTATCTCTTGCAGAGTTCATATCAAGTCTTTTAAGCTTTATATCCATATTATCATTATTTAAAGATTCAATGGCATTTGCTCTTGCTGTCTTTTGATTTACTATTTCTCTAGCTCTATCCATATTTTTATTTATATTGCCTACTTTATTATCTTTTGATGCATACCTTGCATTCATTGAGTTTATATTCTCTTTGAAATTTGCCATTTTAGCTTGAGATTTAAGAGTTTGAAGCTCATTTAATTTAGAATTCATCTCAGACTCAAACATTTTGAAGTCATCTCTTATTCTTGCTACCTCATCCATAGAGTTTTCATAAGTAGCTTTATGAGTTTCATAAACTGATTGATATTCTTCTTCCTGCATCAAAAGCTCAACCAGCAGATCTCTTTCCCCCTTCTTCTTAGCGGCTTCAACCCTGGCCTTAATAGCATTTAAATTCTTTTCAGAGGTCTTCATTTCTATTTTTATCATTTCTGCATTAGTCTGAATTTCTATAATTTGTTGTTCTGCCTCTTTCCTTGCTTTTGAAACTTGATTTTTAATATCTTCAAAAAGAATTTCGGGATTGTTCTGCTCAAGTCCACCTACAAATAAACCAAAAAAACCTCTTATTAACGATCCTAATCTACTAAAAAAACCCATAATAAAGCCTCCTTATTTGTACTTAAATCTTTAAAATATATTTTATTTATATTCATTTTAAAACACTTTAAATCATAATCCTCATATATTAATTTATAATAAATTCCGTTATTTGTAAAGCAAATAAAATAGTTAAGTCTCAGTTTTTAAATGCATCTGTGATAAAGGTAATAAATCTAAATCATCACATTCATCTATTGCTAATATGGTCATAAATTCAATTTCCTGTGTGCTTGGTCTACTTTTATTTATAGCCTGTAATAATATATCTGAAGTTATAACATTCCCTTCTAATTCATCTTCATTTGCAATTTCATATGCCTTTCTAACTATTGTTTCGATCTCAGCACCTGAATAATTTTCTGTTTCTTCCGCAAATAGCATAAAATCTTCAATATTTGTTTCAAATCCATACTTTTTTATCATGATTTTTATAATTTCTGCTCTTTCCTTTTTTTCCGGTAATAAAATCGGTATTTTTTTATCAAATCTACCTGCTCTTTTCAAAGCCGGGTCCATGAGATCCGGTCTATTTGTAGCAGCTATAAAAATTACCTTTCCTCTATTATTTGTATTACTGGTAAATTGTAAAAATTCACTAAAAATGTTTCTTGCAACTCCGCTATCTCCACTGTCACCTCTTCTAAATGCTGTATCAATTTCATCTACGAATATTATTACCGGCTGCTGTGACTGAGCTCCTAGAAGACATTTTTTAAAATTTTTCTCACTTTCACCAACATATTGTCCTAATATCCTTGACATGTCAATTTGTACACAATTAAACCCACTTGCTTTTGCCAATGCGTTGACAAGTAATGTCTTTCCTGTTCCCGAAGGTCCACACAAGAGTATTCCCATTGGAACCCTTCTTAAATCACCTTTTTTTATTGGTTCAATTACGTTTTTGGTCAAATAGTTTTTTGCCTTTTCCATTCCTCCTATATCATGAAAGTCCATAACCGGATATATAAATTCTATTACATCCCCATATTCTTTTTGCAAAACAGAGTGCTTTTTATCTTTAATAAACTCAAAACTAATAGGAACATTTTCTGCTTCTGCTCTTAGTTTAATATCCTTAATAGATTTTTTGCTAAGTCCTGATGAGAGTTTTGCGAATTCATCAGTTGAAATATCTGTGCTAACATCACTTCCGTTTATTAAATGTTCAATGTAAATTTTTCTTTGTCCTTCATCGGGTAACTCTACAATTATTGGTTCAATCCTATAAGATGATTTAAGTATTTCCCTGCTAACATCTGCTATACTATTTGCCAATAAGAATATAGTACTTCCTTTTGAAGATATTTTGGGATTAATTGACCACTCAGAAAGCCATATTAATGACATCCTTTCTTCTAATGTCATACTTGATACATCTCCAGTAGGTATAATTTTGTCTACATGATTTATAAAAAGCACCATCTTTGAGCTATTTAAAGCCATATCTATAAATGGGAATATCTTAGCTGGTGTACTATGATAAAAATTTACTGCCTGATTTGATGTTATTTCATTAAACTCATATTGCATATTTTTATCAAGAAAAGATAACCCCCTGGATACATCATAAAAAGCTACAATGGTGAAACCACGTGGTTTAATGAACTCTTGATATAAATATGAATCAATATTTCTTCCATTATCAACCAAATCACCAATATTAAAATGTAATAAGAACTCGTGAGAAATCCCGGATTTATATTTATTCAAAAAGTCTTTATACCACATCTTTTTCAAATCCTCCACTCTATATTGAACGCAAAAAAGATTTTGCATTTTCATTTTTCCGCGCTTTAATTACATTAATATCCATCTAAATAATCAAATTTTTCCTTGTGATATCATTATCACCATTTATATAATAATAATCTTCCCATTATAATACGCTCTTTTTGGGATAAAGTATGAAGTTTTATTAATTATATTTTTTGCAATATATATCTAAAATTCTTATTATATTCTTTGTAAATGTATTTTTATTTTGTTTTTTTGGAATTATATTTATAAAACTATTCAATATTTTTTTGGAGGATATTATATATGGAAACTATTACTTACAATGTTCCCTCGATTACATGCAGTGTTTGTTCGAATAAAATTCAAAATGGTGTCAGTACTTTAAATGGAGTAAATAATGTATCTGTTGACTTGAAATCAAAGTCCGTAAAAGTAGATTACAACCCATCTCAAGTAACTCCACCTGATATAAAGAAACAGATTTCCAATTTGGGTTATGAAGTAAATTAACTCTGTTTTTATAAGGGATGTGTCAGTAAAAACCGTCCCCACTGACACATCCCTTATAAAAAGCCTTAGCTATACATTTTCTTTCTTAAAGCTTGAATATCTTCACTTTCAAGATACTCATCATAAGTCATTTGTCTATCTATCAACCCATTTGGAGTTATTTCGATAATCCTGTTTGCTATTGTATCAACAAATTGATGGTCATGTGAAACAAACAGCATAGTTCCTTTGAAATTAATTAAACCATTATTTAACGCTGTAATAGATTCCAGATCCAAGTGGTTAGTAGGTTCATCAAATATCAGCACATTAGCACCTGAAAGCATCATCTTAGAAAACATGCAGCGAACCTTCTCACCTCCTGATAGTACACTTGCTTTTTTAAGAGCCTCTTCACCTGAGAAAAGCATTCTACCGAGCCATCCTCTAACAAATGTTTCCGTCTGATCTTTCGTAAATTGCCTTAACCAATCTACTAAGCTCAAATCAACTCCATCAAAAAACGCGGAATTATCCTTTGGAAAATATGCTTGTGAAGTGGTTACTCCCCATTTGAAGTCTCCACTATCCGCCTCCACTTCTTCCATCAATATCTTAAATAGAGTAGTTTTTGCAAGTCCATTTGGACCAACAAATGCTATTTTATCGCCTTTATTTACAGTAAAGCCAACATTCTTTAGAACTTGTTCTCCTTCAATTTCTTTACTCAAACCATTAATCATGAGAAGGTCATTTCCGGCTTCTCTATCAGGCTTAAAATCTATAAAGGGATATTTACGAGATGATGGTTTAATATCCTCTAACGTAAGCTTTTCCAATTGTTTCTTTCTAGACGTTGCCTGCTTGGACTTTGAAGCATTAGCACTAAATCTTTGAATAAATTCCTGGAGTTCCTTTGCTTTCGCTTCTGTTTTCTTATTCAAATCTCTTGCCTGCTGCAAAGCTAATTGACTGGATTCATACCAGAAATCATAGTTGCCTACATATAACTGTATTTTGCCAAAATCAATATCTGCTATATGTGTACATACCTTGTTTAGAAAGTGCCTGTCATGGGATACAACTATTACTGTATTTTCAAAGTTATAAAGAAACTTTTCAAGCCATGTGATTGATTCAATATCCAAATGATTTGTAGGCTCATCTAAAAGCAACGTATCAGGATTTCCAAAAAGAGCTTGGGCAAGTAAAACTTTAACCTTTTCGCTTCCATCAAGATCTTTCATTTTTTTATAGTGCAATTCCTCAGATATACCAAGACCATTAAGCATCGTTGCAGCTTCCGATTCAGCTTCCCAACCATTTAGCTCTGCAAATTCTGCTTCCAACTCTGATATCTTTATGCCGTCTTCCTCTGAAAAATCAGTTTTTGCATAAAGCTCTTCCTTTTGGTCCATTATCTCACAGAGTCTTTTATGACCCAGGATAACAGTCTTTAACACTTCATATTCATCAAATTCAAAGTGATTTTGCTTTAAAACAGCCAGTCTTTCACCAGGGTTCATAAAAACTTCACCTTTATTGGCTTCTATTTCCCCTGAAAGAATCTTTAAAAAAGTTGATTTTCCTGAACCATTTGCTCCAATAAGACCATAACAGTTACCAGGAGTAAACTTTATATTAACATTTTCAAATAGCGCACGTCCCCCATATCTAAGGGAAATGCCGTTTGTACTTATCATTATTATTACCGTCCTTACTATAATACTTATCAAGGTTACATTCATATTTTTAAAGCCTTGAAAATGTATTTCATTAATTTACGAAGCAAAGTTAGCTAAACTAAAAAGCATATATAATTTACCTTCCTGAGTATCGTGTGTCGGGCATATTATAACATAATGATAGTAAAAGGTCTATTATATTTGAAAAATAAGTACTTAGAGTATATAAATCGCAAAAATGAAACGACATATGAATAATTGGATTTTTGCCATAAGA
>CAYYEC010000242.1:0-6578 GCA_964470745.1 uncultured Eubacteriales bacterium
CACAAATGATTCTACATTAAATTAATATTGATATTTGTGCGTTTAATGAGTTTTATAGGTGCAGATTTCGCGTAAGTTAAATTGAAAAGTAGAATCATTTACGCAAAATCAATAGTATATGTTTTGTTTAAACTGCTATCAAAACTAATCTTGTCATCTAATAAATTAATTATTCAAGATTTTTTTAAATTTATATTTTTCTTATTTACTTTCTATTTTAAATAATTTCATTAGGTAATACTAACCCAGCTTATCCCCTTTCTCCACTTCCTGCTCTGGTTGTATCAATACAACCCCTTGCTTTGAATATGTTCCTAATATTAATACCTCTGACATAAAAGTTCCAACCTGCCTAGTAGGAAAGTTTACTACTCCTAGTACCTGCTTTCCAATCAGAGCCTCAGGTTTATAGCACTGGGTTATTTGTGCACTTGATTTTTTCATGCCTACCTCAACTCCAAAATCAATAAGCAGCTTATAGGCAGGCTTTTTTGCACCTATAAAAACTTCTGCACTAATAATTTCTCCTACTCTAATATCCAATTTTACAAAATCCTCTATAGTAGCCATAATTCTAACCTCTCTGTCTATATATTTATATCTTTGATATTTTTAATATATAGTCTTTATTCTCTAATTTTAATACTGCTTACTACTGTGTTAGCAGCCCAGAGACTTTCCCATAATAATAACTTTAATTCTTCCTCTAGAAATTCCCTCTATAACAATAGAATCATTCCAAATCCTTTTTGTTTTGCACCAATTCCATTCCCCATTTTGCCAATTCTTCAAGGACTGGTAAAAGTTTTTCTCCAGATTTTGTCAATGAGTAATCAACATGTGGTGGTATTTCATTGTACTGCACTCTAACAACAAGTCCACTTTTCTCAAGCTCTTTAAGTGAACTTGTTAACATCATATTGGTTATTCCAACAATACTTCTCTTTAATTCGTTGTACCTAAGTGTCCCATTTTGTGAAAGCACCCAGAGTATCGGCAACTTCCACTTACCTTCAATAATCTTTAGTGCAGATGCTACAGGGCAAAAATCATTTTCTATTGAAAAAGTTATCGTATCTTTCATGCTTAAATCTCCAATACTCATAAAATACTTACTTAGTAATAAATATCTGCATACTTGCTATTTTAGTATCAACACATATAATTATACTATAATAATAAAAAAACACAATCCCACGATGGAGGTTCACTATGAATGAAGTTTTCGAGTTTCTTAATGAATGTGGAGTATTCTTTGTTTCCACAGTTGATGGCATCCAGCCAAAAGTACGGCCATTTAGCTTTGTAATGGAATATGAAGGCAAGATCTGCTTTGCTACAAACAACAAAAAACCATTTTATGCACAGCTAATGTCAAATCCAAATATTGAAATTTCTGGAGCAGCTAAGGATGCAAGGTGGCTACGTTTAAGCGGCAAAGCTGTATTCTGTACTACAAAAGAAGCTAAAGCCCAGGCACTGGAATTAGAGCCAATGTTGAAACATATGTATTCTGTAGAAGATGAGATTTTTGAAATTTTCTACCTTGAAAATGCAGTAGCAAATTTTTGCTCAATGAATGGAGATAGCAAGACTATCAGCCTTTAGCTTCATGTTTAGATAAACCAGCCAATATAACTTCAACTTTTGGCTGGTTTATTTTAAATCTCTAATATGTATTTTTTATTAGAGTCTTTTTATTATGTTTTTTGTTATATATAAAAATATGTTGAAATTAAAAACCAAAATAGTTATTTCTACATAATCTATTTTGGTTTTTTTAATTGTTTACTACATTATAAATAATATGTAATATAAATATGAATAAAATTTAAGAATTGTTCCTAAATAATTATGGAGTATATTTGTCACACAAAAAACCGACTAAACTTCCCAATATGGCACACATTACCAAAATAGGCACAACTGATTTAGCATCAGTCTTCATTACCAAAATGACTACAGGAAGAGCCATTAATATTGCAATAATAAGTCCTTTTAACCAACCGTCCACTCCAATCTGAATATGGGTAATTACAAATGCAACTACAATCCATTGTACAAATGCAGATATAATAGAATATTTATCAAGTTTTTGTAAAATCATTGGTATGATGTCTACTATTCCTGCTATAATGCCTATAATTAAAACTAATAAAAGTTTTCCCATCATAGCCTACCTCCAGTTTCTAAAATTCTATAGCTATCAGCAGTGATAATTTTCTTAATACTTTGAAGTAAACTTTCAGGTGCAAGATAATACGGATTACTTAAAAAAACTGCCGATACTTTGTCAAACTCCTCCATTTCTTCTTTGCAGACTTCAACAAAATCATTTTCTGCTAACGGACGATTAACAAAAATTAATTGTTCTGGATTAATTCTTTTATTCTCGACAGCCACTTCTATACGTTTATTGCAGCGACACATCTTATCTGGATTTACCAGTCCACAATTATTATCCATAAAATTACGCATCTTCTCACGTGTTCTGGATAAACGTTTTCTATACGCCTCAGGAGTTATATTCATAACAAAAGCCCCTTCACTACTGTTGATTCCAAACATAGAGCTTAAAATATATATCATCCTATTCTCTCGATTCAAGCATAACAGCATAGCATGTGTACATGAAACTTTTAATTCTTCTGCCAATATGTTTCTATCTACTTCCAAAACCTTGACTGGTTCTTTTGTTTCAAACCCCATTTCAATCCCTTTTTCAAATATTTCAAAGGATAAATCCTGGTTTTCAAGTCCTCTCTTATTAACGTTAATCAAATGATTGGAAGCTATCCTGTAAGCCCAAGTTGAAAATTTACTTTCCATACGAAATTTTGATAAATTAGTGATTACCTTGATAAGAATTTCCTGAGTTACATCCTCTGCATCATTAGGATTCCATAGCATACGGAGTGATATATTGTAGATTTTATCCTTAATACCTACAATTAATTTTTCAAGAGACTGCTTGTCTCCACTCATTGCTTTTTCTACCAATTCCTCGGTATATTCTGACATAATCCCACCTCACAATTTTTTATTTACATATATTTAGACAATAAAATAAATCAAGTGTGACATACCTAATGAAAAAATTTTTATATTTATGTTTTTTATCTATATTTTTTGCAATAGACGTTTTACATTTCTTATTCAGATATTGAAAAAAATACATCCGGTACTTTTTAGCACATCATACATATAATTTTTCAAGTGTTAAAAATGTACTTCATATGTTTGTGACCTGTATACTATAGGAAATTACATTTCAGGTCACCACTGTTTATATGTTGCTTATTTCTTCCATGTAATATCTTTTATACAATATATAAATAAATAATGTTCATTTGTAAACATCATTAATAATACACCGCATATATCTCTTAATAACTAAACTATCAGGTCTTCCAAATACCATTGGTTTAGGTACTCCTATTGGTAAACCTTTTAAATATCTATATTGCCTGATGCAAAGAAAGATACATTTCCACGAATGAAAACTTCCTGGCGTAAAATCCATCCTTGAATTATACTTGGTCTATTGATAAACTTTCCCTGATTAATATTTATTATTTCGCCATTTTTTTTAAGACCATTTTTTACGAGATACGCACATAATGGGCCCGCTGCACTACCTGTTGCAACATCTTCTGTAGCTCCGCTATTGTCCCATGTTCTGCAGTCAAGAGTTTTCGGTTCAAAAACATAAACAAATTTAGCCCCAAAATTAGTTAAAAAGTTTTCAAACCATTTTATGCTAATTTTAGTCGATAGCAAATTGTTCTTTACTGGTACAAGAAGGTAAGGTAAACCAGTAGATACAACTTCAACAGGTAAATCTCCCTCAATATCACATTCTCTAATACTTAATGCCTCTGCAATTTCTTTGTAATAATTTTTCTCAATTTTTTTAATAAATTTGGGTAAGCCTTGGTTCATTGTGACATCATATAAACCATCAGAAAAACTTGACTCAATATTTAGAATTCTTCCTGATAAATCAAATAATATCTGTACCATATTTTGAGAAGAAAAAAATAGATTATGAATTACAGCACCAGCACCTAATATCGGATGGCCAGCAAAAGTTAATTCTTCCTCCATAGTAAAAATTCTGACGGGAAAAGCCCCACTTTCATTTCTTTTATATATAAAAATAGTTTCAAACTGCCTAAGCTCCTGGGTAATTTCTAATAACCTTTTATCACTTAGCGGTTGTTCAGGAAAAACAACTGTAAGTCCATTACCACTCATTGGTTTTGACGAAAAAACATCCACATGAAAAAAATTCATCTACATACCTCCATAAATTTATTCTCTCATAGTTTACATATTCTCAATAAGGTTCACATGTAAACCTTATTTGCGCATCATAGTCTTTATTAAGAAGTTATGCTATAAACAATTATTCTTTGCCTCTCCCAAGCATGTTCAGCATTAACCATTATATTGATTACTAATTTAATAACCTAACTGTTCTCCAATAATAATTACCTTTATTCTTCCTTTAATAAATTGCCCTCTAATTATTACAAAATCATTGCAAATGCGACTTGTGCTTTTACAGTCCACACAGCACCCTAATTGAGTACATGGGGTTTTTTTCTCTAATCGTTTGGCATCTATCGGTGCTGCATAGCTCCGTACTCTTTTTGCTGCTTCTTCTATATCTCTAACAATTTTATTTATTCCAGCTACTAAAATAACTTGTTTAGGCCCATATATCATTGGAGCCACTCTACTCCCATTTCCATCAATGTTATATAGTTCCCCGTCTTCAGTTAACGCGTTTGTACTGCAAATAAATGTATCTGCAGAGAAGTTCTTAATATAAATTTCTTTTTTCTCCTCACTTGTAATTCCGTCTTTATATTTGTCCAAAAAATTAAATTCTTCTTTTCTAAGGAAATCTATAACACCTGTTTCAAAAAGAGTCATTGAGTCTCCTACACCGACTGTAGAACCTTCAGGCATAATCTCTTTTAATTTCCCAATTAGCTGCTCTCTTTTGTTAATGTAAAATCCATCCATATTACGACTATTTAGGTTTTTTATAGTCCTCTCAACTTGCTTCTCAATATACCAAGAAACATTCTTGTCCATATTTATCCCCCTCTTAAAACTACTTTCCACCAAATTCTTCAATGATATCTGTTTCTCACAAACATACTTATATTTTTCCCCTACTACAAAACAGTCTTGTATTTAAAAGACATTAATAGTATTAAAAGAATCATTATTCTGTATATTCATATTTAAAATTCCTATATCTGCCGCTCCTGATTCAAATGCTTGAAATATTCTATAGGTTAATTGTCCTTAACATGGATTTTACTTATATCACCATATTAATTATAATTGCTTTATGAAAGTTAATCAACGACTAAAAGGATTGGATTATTGGGATCATTTTATATATTTACAACCATATTTGTTTCTCCTAAGATTGGATTTGCAAATATGTTTAGTCTTGTTATATGTGGTCAAATAATCCTTGCTGTTATATTTGACCACTTTCGATTATTAGGTAATCAAGTTTATTTGCTAACCCCATTAAGAAGCCTAGGGATTATTTTATTAGTCTTAGGTGTTTATATTATTCAAACTCATTAATTAGAAATTTATATTTAAATCTTAATCAATAAAACATTTTTACATAAATTAATTTTTATGAGCCAGAGTATATATGGATTCTGGTTCATTAGTTTCTTCAAAAAAAAAGATAAACATTTTTAAAAACATTTATCTTTTTTTTGAGAGTGAATAAAAAACTGTAATTTCTAACGAATGTGTTGAGGCCACCCTGCTAAATATTGATTTTTTGAGCAAATCTAACCCCCATTTCAAAAGCTTTTTGGCAGTCTTCCGGAAATTCATCCTTTCGTCTTTTTGCTTTTTCTTCCACATTGAAACCGGATACCTCATATTTAGAATAATCATCAAACTGATATGTATCTGTAACAAATAGTGATTCCACTGTTCCAAAAATCCTCTTCATTGCCATTTCCGTGCCTTTAAGATTCTGCTCGTATCCAAGTTCCTTTACCCTGGCCTGATTTACGTTCATTGAGTAAATAAAACCTGTCTGTATCCTTTTCTCGAATAGGCTGGAATAATTCCCATCATACACCAGGTACTGAAACATTAACCTCTCCAGAAAGGACCTTATCATACCCGAAGTCATTCCAAAGTATATAGGTGAACCTAGAATAATAGCATCAGTTTCTTCAACTTTTTTAAAAATTGGTTTTAGGTCATCATTTACAGGACACTTTCCATAACTTTTACCATCTTTCAATTTACAGGCAAAACAACTTATACAGCCTTTATAATTGTAATCATAAAGATGGATAAGTTCTATCTCCGCCCCTTGTGAAGCTGCACCCTCAAGTGCATGATTCAGTAGTGTGGCTGTATTCCAGTTTTTCCTCGGACTTCCGTTAAAAGCAATTACTTTCATAAAGCATCCTCCCTACAATAGTTGTTTTTTTATTTATATATGTTGCATAAAAGATATTACATGGAAGAAATAAGCAACATATAAACAGAGGAATATTATTTTGCAATATTTGAAT
>CAYYEC010000243.1:0-6449 GCA_964470745.1 uncultured Eubacteriales bacterium
TCAATAGACTCTGCTACGGACCCACAGTCAGAAGACTTTATGAATTTTACAGGAAAATATGGTGACCAGCCAGTTGTTGATGCTGCGTTTTTAGCACATGCCATCCTACGAGCACCAACTGAATTATGGGGAAAGTTTGATGATAGGGTAAAGAGAAATCTTGTTAATGCTTTGAAATCTACCAGAAGTTGTTTTGTCCATCATTGTAATTGGCTGTTATTTGCTGCCATGGTTGAAACTGCGCTTTATAAAATGGGAGAAGAATGGGATAAAATGAGAGTTGATTATGCCCTTAGACAGCATCAGCAGTGGTATGTGGGCGATGGTACTTATGGTGATGGGGAAGAATTCCACTGGGACTATTATAATAGCTTCGTTATTCAGCCAATGTTGGTAGACATAATTATGAATATTGGAGGGCAAAACTCAAATTGGAGTAAATTAAGAGAACCAATAATGAAAAGGGCAACCAGGTATGCTGGAGTTTTAGAACGTTTAATTTCTTCAGATGGAAGCTTTGTTGTAATTGGAAGATCTATGGTGTATAGATTTGGAGCTTTTCAACATTTAGCTCAAATGTCTTTACGACATAAATTACCAGAGGGTATTTCCCCGTCGCAAGTGCGTTGTGCTTTGACAGCTGTTATCAGACGTGTTATTGAAGCACCTGGAACTTTTGATGCAAATGGTTGGTTGAGAATAGGAATGTATGGAAGTCAACCTAATCTAGGAGAAAATTATATTTCAACTGGAAGTTTGTATCTTTGTTCTACAGTTTTTTTGCCTCTGGGGCTAAGTTCAGATGATGAATTTTGGAGTGGAGAACCGGAGGATTGGACATCAAAAAAAATATGGTCTGGTCAAGATGTTGAATGTGATAGTGCATTGGGGCATTGATAATTAAGGTTGAGGTTAAGAAAAAACTCAAATCTCAATCTTAATCTCAACCTAAAACATTAACCTGTTACTCAAATTCAACTAAATGATTCCAATATCTCTTAGGCATATTGTGTACTTGAAGTTTTGGATTTTTTCTTTCCTTAATGGAAATGGATTTAAAATACTTTTTCCAAAGCTGTTGGAAGTTTTTTTCATTTTCGGAGATGTAATTATCCAAGTTTAGTGAGAAATCTGTTATAAACCATTCTTCTTTATTATAAATTGCACATATACTTCTTCTGACATCATGAATAATCCAGTTTTCATTAGATAATCTCTGAGAAAAGTGAACAGCTAAAATTCCGGTAATATTGAAATCCGGCTCGAAGGATGCATATAGTATTTCTTGCTTAGTGTCTACTCCATTTTTATAGATTGAAGGATATTGGGGTATATCTTCAGAAACAATGGTATCATAAATAACATTATTAGAATAGTTTTCAGCTTCCAGGGATTTAAACCTGAGAAGACCCAGCATTCTATGAGATTCTCCTAAAACTTTGTAGTTTATATCTCTTACAAAAGCAACATCTGGATGTTGGTGAAATTTATCAATATTCCACCCAACTTTCCATCCAAGTTTTAAATAATTTAATATGTGCATACCTATTTCTTCATGTTCACTTAAGAATACATAAAATACATTTCTTAAAGCCTGAGAAGAGATTTTGGCCTTGATTGAAGTATATACTTTTTGTGATTTTACATTATCAGTTATAATTTCAATATAATCATCCAATAGATTTTGCTGTAGATTTTTCTTTTTAAGAATCTTCTGGGGCACTTTTCCAGAGTAATAGGCATCATAAATTGATGTCAGTAATCCCTCAAAAGTTCCATCATAAATATACACGATCATGTTAATGAACCCCCATGAAGTTAAAGATGGAGATTTGCTCGTAATCTTGCTTTTTCTCAATCTCAAGCATTTTATTTTTAATTTTCATACTGTCAATTCCTACCTCACCATAGTATTTGCCATTACACGTAATGAAGTATTTAGCGCGCTTTAAGACTACTCTTAGCTTTACCAAAGTATCATAGTTTAATAATCCAAATTTTCTTGCACCTATAATTTTTTGAGCAGACTTTACCCCGATACCTGGAACTCGTAAAAGCATCTGAATATCAGCTTTATTTATTTCTAGAGGAAACAGGTGGAGGTTTCTTAAAGCCCAATCGCATTTAGGGTCTAAGTCTATATCAAAATTATTATGACTTTCATCTAATAATTCATTTGCTCTAAAACCATAGAATCTCAAAAGCCAATCTGCCTGATAAAGTCTATGTTCTCTTAGCATAGGGGGAGTAGAAAGAACAGTAGGGAGGTTTGGGTGACTGTTTATAGGTACATAGCCAGAATAATAAACCCTCTTTAGTGAAAAATGATCATACAGGTTTTGAGAAAGAGAAATAATTTTAAGGTCACTATCCTGAGAAGCCCCGACCATCAATTGTGTAGTCTGCCCGGCAGGTACAAAATTTGGTGTTGACCTTATATTTTTCCTCATGGATTTTATTTCGGAAATTTGATTTTTTATATAATTCATTGGAGTAATAATATCTTCTTTATTCTTCTGAGGGGCAAGAAGTTTCAAACTTTTTTCAGAAGGCAATTCAATATTTACGCTCATTCTATCAGCATAAAGCCCAGCTTCATGAATAAGTGCAGGGCTTGCACCTGGAATAGCTTTAATATGGATATAACCGTTAAAAGAGTATTCGACTCTTAATTTCTTAATAGCTTTTATTATTAATTCCATTGTATGGTCGGGGCTTTTTATTATTGCAGAGCTTAAAAAAAGTCCCTCAATATAATTTCTCCTATAGAAATTTATAGTTAAGTCTGCAAGCTCATCAGGAGTGAAGCTTGCTCTAGGGAAATCATTTGACAGTCTATTTACACAATATGTACAATCATAAATACATGCATTTGAAAACAGTATCTTTAAAAGTGATATACATCTGCCGTCTTCAGACCAGCTATGGCAAATACCGGGTAAATGAGCATTTCCTATACCACCTTTAGTGTTTTTTCTTTCACTGCCGCTTGATGAACAGGATACATCGTATTTTGCAGATGCCGCTAATATTTTTATTTTTTCAACTAATTCCATAAATACCACCTAGAACATTTGTTTGTTAAAATATTCTATCATAATAAAAATAAAAAATCAAACATTTGTTCGAAAAAATTTTAAAATTCACTTTACATGAATGTGATTTTATAGTACCGTATATAATGTGGTGATAGGTAATGGGTGATAGGTGGAATAAAACCTATAAACCTCAATCTTAATCTCAACCTTAACCTTAACCTTAACCTTAATTATAATAACGGAGTGAAGAAATTAATGGATTTGTTAAAAGGTTTGAATAAAGAGCAAAAGGAAGCAGTACAGCATATAGAGGGTCCACTTCTTATTTTAGCTGGAGCAGGCTCCGGTAAAACCAGAGTATTAACTCATAGAATAGCATATTTAGTTGAGCATAAAGGTATTTATCCTTCAAATATATTGGCAATAACTTTTACAAACAAAGCAGCCAGAGAAATGAAAGAAAGAATAGGAAATATTTTAGGAGCTGAAGCTGAAAGTATATGGATTAGTACGTTTCACTCTTCATGTGTGAGGATACTAAGAAGAGACATTGACAGGCTGGGATATGACAAGAGTTTTGTAATATTTGATTATACTGACCAGCAAACTGTTGTAAAAGACTGCCTTAAAGAGCTTGGAATAAATGATAAAAATTTTCCCCCAAAGTCAGTACTGCATACAATCGGAAGAGCCAAGGATGAGATGATAGAGCCTGATACATATATGAAAATGTATGAAGGCGATTTTAAAATGAATAAAATTGCAAAAATTTATTCACTATATCAAAGAAAGCTTAAGCAAAATAATGCACTTGATTTTGATGATATTATTATGCTCACGATAAAACTTTTTGCAGAGAATAAAGATGTTTTAAATTATTATCAGAGAAAATTCAGATATATACTTGTTGATGAATATCAGGATACAAATACAGCTCAATATGCTTTAATAAGTTTATTGGCACAAGAACATCGAAATCTGTGTGTAGTGGGCGATGATGACCAATCAGTCTATGGGTGGCGCGGTGCTAATATCTACAACATTTTGGACTTTGAAAAAGAGTTTAAGGATTGTAAAGTAGTTAAGCTTGAACAGAATTATCGTTCTACACAAAAGATACTTGATGCGGCAAATCATGTAATAAAGAATAACACCGGAAGAAAAAGCAAAAAACTTTGGACCGAAAACGATCACGGTGAATGCATTCAATGCTATGAAGCAGGTACAGAGCATGAAGAAGCGTTATATGTTGTGAATAATATTAAAAGCTTACATACTAATAAGAATATTGAGTATAAAGATTTTGCAATTCTCTATAGAATGAATGCACAGTCTCGTGTACTGGAAGAAATGCTTATGCGAGAAGGTATTCCCTACAAAATGGTTGGAGGGCACAAGTTCTATGACAGAAAAGAAATAAAGGATGTATTAGCTTATTTAAGAACAATACAAAACCCCTCAGATAATATCAGCTTAAAAAGGATAATAAATGTACCTAAAAGAGGTATCGGTAAAACAAGTGTAGATAATGCTGAAATTATAGCAAATCAAAGGAGCTGCAGTATTTTTAGTATTATTTCTTCTGCTGATGAAATAGCAGAATTAAAAAGAGCTTCTTCAAGATTAAACGATTTTGTTACTATGATATCAAAGTTCAGGTTGTTTAAAGAAAATATGAAGGTATCAGAATTAATTGAGAAGGTTATAGATCATAGTGGAATATTGAAAGAGCTTGAATTGGAAGATACTATAGAAGCTCAATCAAGAATAGAGAATATTAAAGAATTAATTTCAGTTGCAATGGACTTTGAAAAAAATGATGAGAACCAAAGCCTGGAAGAATTTCTTGCTCAGGTTTCATTAGTTTCAGATATTGATAATGTCGATGATGAAGGTGATAGTGTTATTATGATGACTCTTCATAGTGCAAAGGGTTTGGAGTTCCCTGTTGTATTTATGGTGGGTCTGGAAGAAGGGGTTTTTCCAGGCTTTAGGTCAATGGCTGACGAAAATGAACTTGAAGAAGAAAGAAGACTTTGCTATGTTGGGATAACAAGAGCAAGAGAAAAACTTTATATAACCAATACTCAATGTAGAACTCTTTTTGGAAATACAACCTACAATAGAGTCTCCAGATTTGTTAAAGAAATTCCGGATCATTTACTGGAAAATGAAGCAAAACAAGCTGCTCAAACGACTCAAACAACAGGAAGAAGAAGATATTTAAATGAAACAGGTGGAAGTATACAACAAGAGAAAGAAGCAAACTTTGGATTTTCCAGAAAATACGATACCTTAGAATCTTTAACTAAGGGTGAAACTAAGAGAAAGAGTGATAAACTGGCCGTAGGCAGTAGAGTTGAACACAAAAAATTTGGTATAGGAATAATAACCTCTATGGAAGAGGAAAATGGAGATTATAAAGTTGAGATCCAGTTTGACAAGGTGGGAATGAAAAGATTAATGGCTGCATTTGCAAATTTAAATGTAATTGAATAAATGCGAATAATTTACTTTATTATAACAAATAATACTCTCAGAAACTATTTCTTATATTTTTTTGGGAGGGTATTAATATGGCAAATTATACAAGTCAAGAGCAGCTGCAGGCTGTTGGGAAAAATTGTAGTCAATTTAGATCTGCGGGGATTGCTGCAACAATGTCCACGGGTTCACAAGATGTTTCTTGCAGTATTTGTAGAAATTGGGATGGACAAAAATGTAGAATTAACGCCTATGATAATGTAGCAGCAAATTTGGAGATCGATCAGTAAGGTTGTTGACTGTTAATTAAAATAAAAAAATTCCACCTAGGTGGAATTTTTTTATTTTAATTGACAACTAGTAAATAAACTTATATAATAAACACATTAACAATTTATCGCTTTAATTAAATGAAGTGATAAAGTAAGGAGTGCAATATGGGTAAATGGAAAATTTATACACCGGATGGCGTGCAGGATATACTTTTTAATGAATGCTTTATTAAAAGAGAACTGGAAGCAGAATTTCGTGAATTATTTAATAGCTGTGGCTTTTTTGAGATTGAAACACCTTCATTAGAGTTTTATGACGTATTTTCAGCCGAAAAGGAATTAACACCGCAAGAGACAATGTTTAAGTTTTTTGATCAGCAGGGGAGAATACTGGTTTTACGTCCAGATATGACAATACCTGTTGCTAGAATAAGTGCTACGAAATTTAAAGATAGATCTTATCCAATAAGATGTTCATATATTGGAAATACTTTTATATATAATGAACAAGGTGGTGGAAAACAAAAAGAATTTACTCAGGCAGGTGTTGAAATCATTGGAGTTAGTAATCCAGAAGCAGATGCAGAAGTTATTGCCATGGGCATTGCTTCTATAAAGGCTGCAGGTCTTGAGAACTTTCAATTTGATTTGGGTC
>CAYYEC010000244.1:0-6424 GCA_964470745.1 uncultured Eubacteriales bacterium
CCTATTAAGCTTGAGATGGGGAGGAAAATAAGAAAAGTTTTTGTGCCTACTGATAAAAGTTATAAGCTTATGGATGCTGATTATTCTCAGATTGAGTTAAGAGTATTAGCACATATTACAAAGGATCCAAATATGATAGCAGCATTTAAAAATGGCGAAGATATCCATACTACAACGGCTTCACAAGTGTTTGGCGTTGATAAAAAGGATGTAACTCCATTTATGAGAAGTGGAGCAAAAGCTGTAAATTTTGGAATTGTTTATGGAATTGGAGATTTTAGTCTTTCTAAGGATTTAGGTATTACCAGAAAAGAAGCGAGAAAGTATATTGATGAATATCTGAATAAATATCCTCTAGTAAAAAAATATATGAGTGATATTGTTGAAACTGGTAAGAAGGAAGGATTTGTTACTACATTATTTAACAGAAGAAGGTATTTACCTGAACTTATGTCGAAAAATTTTAATATAAGGTCATTTGGAGAAAGAATTGCAATGAATACTCCAATTCAAGGAAGCGCTGCAGATATTATTAAAATTGCTATGGTTAAGGTGTTTAAGGAACTAAAGAAAAGTAAGCTTAGGTCAAGACTGATTTTGCAGGTTCACGATGAACTTATTGTTGAAACGTGCTTAGAAGAAAAAGATATAGTAGAAAAGATATTAAAAGACAGCATGGAAAGTGCATATGATTTAAAAGCACCGTTAAGTACCGAGGTAAAAACAGGTGATAGTTGGTATGACACAAAATAAAAGATAGGCAACGGGTGAGTGGTAATAGGTGATAGGGTTATGTGTGCGACAAATTAGTTAAATTCCAGAAACTTATTGCCTATAACCTATAGTCTCTAGCCTCTTGCCTGCAAAGGGGATGAATAATATTGAGAATAATAGGTATAACTGGTGGAATTGGTAGTGGAAAAAGTGAAATAGTAAATATATTAAGAAATCTTGGAGCTGGAATTATTGATGCAGACCAGATTGCTAGAGAAATAGTAAAAAAAGATACTTTGGTTTTACATGAAATAGTTTATTTCTTTGGACAGGATATTTTGGATGAACAGGGAGAACTTAATAGAAAAAAACTGGGAGAAATAGTTTTTAATGATAGTATTAAACTGGAGAAATTAAACAGTATAACTCATAGACATATTGAAAATATAATTTTAGAAAGAGTAAATGAATTTAGGGCATTAGGAATTTTTGAAATATTAGTAATTGAAGCAGCAATTCCATTCAAAAAGGGATTTTTAGATGTTGCAGATGAAATTTGGGTTGTTATTTGTGATAAAGAAAAACGAATCTCAAGAATAATGAAAAGAAATAATTTAACTTATGATCAAGCATTAGCTAGAATTCAATCTCAAAGACAGGATAGCGAGTACATTGAGATTGCTGACAGAATAATTGAAAACGAAGATAATTTAAAAAAATTGGAAGAGAATATTCAAAATATTTACTTTAGGTGATTTTATTGTATATTTCATATAAAAAAATA
This sequence comes from uncultured Eubacteriales bacterium, assembly GCA_964470745.1. GTDB lineage: Bacteria > Bacillota > Clostridia > DSM-8532 > CAYYEC01 > CAYYEC01. Next base: position 1,499 of record CAYYEC010000244.1, read on the forward strand.
AAGCTTGTATCTCTAATTTTACTGTTGTTACTAGTAATAGTGCTAGTTATAAATAATACTACTACTATATTAAAGCTGTTTTATCCAATAAAATATAAATCATACGTAGAGGAACACTCAAGAAACTTTAATATTGATCCTAACTTTGTTTATGCAATTATTAAAGCTGAAAGTGGGTTTGATCCAGAAGCTGTGTCACATAGAAATGCTATTGGGCTAATGCAATTAACTGAAAAAACAGCCATGTGGGGGGCAGAGGAACTAAAAGTGAATGACTTTAGTTTGGAAAAATTATTAGAACCAGATACCAATATTCAGATTGGATGTTGGTATTTAAAAACTTTAATGAAGGAATTTAATAATGATATTGATTTAGTAACTGCTGCTTACAACGGTGGTAGTGGTAACGTAAAGGAATGGCTAAAAGAACAAAAATATAGCAAGGATGGAAGAGTGCTAGATGTAATTCCGTTTAAAGAAACAGAAAGATTTTTAGAAAAAGTTAAAAATTATTATTTTGTATATAAAAGACTTTACGAAAGCCCTACAGAATGATATCTTATTATATAGAATGCAATAAGCAAATTCTATTATGGTTATTTGCATTTCGAGTTCTAAGGTAATACAACGCAATATTTTTAAAAATACTGTAAAGGATTTATTGTGTTGTACATTGAATAGGATATCGTTTTTGCAGCGACTAGAGCTCATTAAAATTATAGAGCAATTGATATGCTAATATATTTACTGAAGTACATATTAAAGAAAAATGGAGGGTAATCAATGAACGAAAAAATAATGTTTGAAAGAGATTTACTATATCCTACTGATGTTACTACAGAGCCAGGAAGTGTACATATAAAAATATTCAATCCTAATAAAAATGGAAAAATGCCTGTTATAATTGAAGGCAAGACAGATCATTCACCAATTAAGTATATTGAGGCAATAATTAGAATAATGCAAAATGATATTTTTGATAGAATTCTATTGAACGTTAAAACGAATGCAATTATATATATTCAAGCTAATAATGATATATCTAAAGAATACGGGAATACAGAATATGTAATAGTAAAATTTAATGATTTGAGTAATGAGTTTATTGGAATTGATAATATTGATTTTTAAACTTTTTATAAATATAATAGCTGCTAGTTTTAGCAGCTATTATATTTATAAGGAGCTAAGGATGACTCTATTATTTTAGACTCTATTAGAACTATTAAATATAAAAAAGTTTAAAAACTGTGAAAATATTATTACAATAATTATAAAATGCTATTTGGTATAATTATGTGAATATATCCTCTTACTAAAAGTACTTCCATTATAAGCTACTTTAAGATTGTTATTTCTTGATTCCTTATAACAATCATCACAATACCAGCCGGAACGAATCGGCTTGCCACAAGTAGCACATGATAAAAAAGTGCTACTTTTTTCTAAAATTTCCAATCTATCTTCTCTTAAATATCTTTTTATTCTTTGTATGGAAACATTTAGTACTGTAGATACTTCAAAAATCTTCGCACCAGGATGTTCACGAACATAATCTCTTATACGACTAAAAACTTTCTCATCTTGCTCAAAGCAATGTGCACATATTTCACTTTCTATTTCAGCTTCAAATCTCTTTCCACATATTTTACAAAATTTTAGCTTTGACATATGAATTCCCCCAGTCTGTAAGGTCAAGCATTTTTAATATAATCAAAAGCTACTCCTAAATCTGCATAATATTAGTTTTAGTGTCTAACCTTTGATGGTGAGAAAAACTTTTTCCATATTTTAATTATACACCCTTTTAGTGTTGTTAGTAATACATAAATTGACTCAATTATCAATTACCATAGTACTATTTTATTAGGTTTGTAGCACTAATTTCAAGAAACAAGCAAAAAAGAATGCTAAAAATAACCATTCTTTTTTGCTAATATTTCATTAAAACGTCTAAAGGGTTCTGTCAACAGCTTCAGATAATCTTCTTAAATCCTTCATCAATTCTAGGAACTTTGATGGCCTTAGAGATTGGTCACCATCACACAAAGCAGTTTCCGGATTATTATGTACTTCAATAATAAGTCCATCTGCACCTGTAGCAACTGCGCCTTTTGATAAAGATTCTACGTATTTCCATTGTCCGGCGGAGTGACTGGGGTCAATAATAATCGGTAGATGAGACAGCTCTTTTACTACAGGAATAGCACTTAGGTCTAATGTATTTCTGGTTGCAGTTTCAAAAGTACGAATTCCTCTTTCACATAAAATAATGTTTTTATTACCTTCAGACATAATATATTCAGCTGACATTAGCCATTCTTGGATTGTAGCAGATAACCCTCTTTTTAGAAGAACAGCTTTGTTTGACATACCAACTTCTTTTAATAATCTGAAATTCTGCATATTTCTTGCACCTATTTGTATAACATCAGCATATGATGCAACTAATTCCACATCACGAGTATCAATAACTTCGGTTACAAGACCTAATCCCGTCGCTTCTCTCGCAGAAGCCATGATTTTCAAGCCATCTTCTTCTAAGCCTTGAAAAGAATATGGTGAAGTACGGGGCTTAAAGGCGCCACCTCTTAAAAGTGTAGCACCAGCGTCTTTAACATTAATAGCAGTTTCAACATAGGTTTTCTCATCTTCAATAGCACAAGGTCCAGCTATTACTACAATTTTTTCCCCGCCTATTTCAACGTCGCCTATTTTAACCAATGTGGGGTCTTTTTTTAATTCTTTACCGGCCAACTTATATGGTTTCATTATAGGAACAATATTTTCAACACCCGGCATTAGTGAAATGTCCTGAGTATCTAACATTCTTTTATCACCAATGGCACCAATAACAGTTTTTATTTCTCCGAAAATAGGGTGAGTTTTAAATCCTAAAGAGGATAATTTTTTTTCAACATTATCTATTTCTTGTTTTGTAGCTCCATTATTCATTATTATAATCATAGTAAAGTCCTCCAAAAATTTATACTTAGAAGTATTATATGCTAACATAGAAGAATTTTAAAGTGGATATTAAAAAAAATAGAAACTATTATATAACAATAGGCGATGGGGGTTAAGGTCTTAAATAGCTTCCTGCTGCCAATGACCTATTATAATACACAACGAGTGCTATATGGGACATCAATAAGTTTTCAATATTAATTGGCATATTTTTAATATCTAGATAATATCAATACATTTGAAGGTATAAGTTTTTCTTAAGTATTAAATTATAAATAACGAACAATAAAATTAAATTTATCAAAAGAGTTAGGCGTTAGATATTATAGATGTGGAACTACATTTTAAATTAAATTCTGAAGTTTCACATCTATACTGCTTGTATCAACAAATAAAGGGGTCTAAAGAGGGTGTTTTTGTATGAGAAAAATACTAATTGCTGTTATTTTATTTATGGCAATCATTTTAGCTTCCTGTAATAAGCAAATGATTGCAAAGGATATAATTGTTGTTTTATCAGAGAACTATGGAGTAGTAGAACAAAGTGATGATGTTGAAAAAGAATTGGATGACTACGAGTTGAGTGAAAACAAATTAGATGATGAAGATGTAAGCCAGGAAGATGTGAAAATAGAAGGTGATGATACAGTAATATATAATGAACAAGATGTAGAAAAGAGTGCTGATTCTAAAGAACTTCAAAAAGAAGTAGATATTTCAGAAGACACTGAAAAGAAAGAAGTTGGTGTAGAAGAAGTAATAGTTCCTAAAGATAATATTAACAATGAATCAGGTGTAAACACAGAAATAAAAGAAGATATTATTAAGCTTTACAATACATCGCTGCCTGACGGACTAGTAGGAAACATTAAATATGATTATTATGAGATGCCAAAAGACTATGTCTTAGTACTATATAATGGCGTAAACATTAGAGAAGAACCAACGACGAAGTCAAGTATTATAAATAAAGCATATCAATTTGAAAAAATGAATATCGTAGCAGAGTTAAAGGGAGAATTTCTCGAAAAATATGAAAATGATATTTGGTACAAGGTTATGTGGAGAGATAAGGATGAAGTTTGGTGTGGGTATATTTTTTCATCACTTGCAGAACCTAGGAGGTTTCAATTTGATAAAATGTATGACTCCATTAATAAACTTAAATTGGAAGTTGATAATAATAAAACAGCTTATATTGAAAATTTCAGGAATAGAAATGGGCAGGCACCTTTATATAGTGGTCAAACAGTAGATAAATTTGGAGTAAGAAGATACCAATCAGCTCCAGCATACAATAATGAAGACCCAAACTGGGGATTTAGGTATATTCCGGATGGTACACTTGTAAGTATAGTTGGAGAGACAGATAAGTGCTACAAAATTAGAATTATGGATGTTGAAAAGGAATACTTTGTACCTAAAAGATATATATCATTTAGAGATTCTATTGAGGAATTAAGTAAGGTAGTCGTTGTAGACAGGGAAAACCAGAATGAGGGGGTTTTCGAATTTATAGATGGAAAGTGGAATATTATAAGCTGCACTTTTGCAACCACAGGAGCTAATTCAGCATTTAAACAGCCTACAGATTTAGGATATTTTATGGTAATGGGAATTAGCGAATATTTCTTATACTTAGATGATATAACTAATGAAATAGATGCTTATGCTCCATACACAATAAGATTTAATGGTGGTGCATATATTCATGGAGTTCCTATCAATTTTGCGGATAAAGAGAACAGAGTAATTGATCTTGATAAACAAGAATATTTATTCACCATTGGAACAATACCTTTTTCTCATAAATGTGTAAGGAATTACACAAGTCATGCCAAATTCCTGTATGGTTGGATAGAGATAGGTAAAAGTGCTGTGGTTGTAATTGAATAAAAAATATTTGCTAAGTTGTAAAATTAAATGTCGCAGTAAATAAAAATATAGACTCATGGTAAA
>CAYYEC010000245.1:0-6414 GCA_964470745.1 uncultured Eubacteriales bacterium
TTACTATAAAATGTGCGTTAGCAACTTTTAGTATTTTTGCTCAGTCTGCCGTCCCCTTTTGGCTTGCGCCTATTATCTGTTTCTTTTTTTCGAGAAAGTTCCAATTACAATTAATACAGCAAGTATTAAAAACACCCACATTAAAAAGTTACCTGAAAAAGTCACAGCTCCAAGATAAAAAAATATAGCTGCAAAAATAAGTGAAATTAAGGTTTTCATACTTTTCCTCCATAGATACTTTGTTTTGTTTTTCCACTAGGAAAAAGCTCAATAAAATTATTGGAATAATACTTAAGTCCTTCCATCTCTAAAACCATAATAGAAAACTGATATTTATGCATTATTGTCATCCCTTGTTCTAAATTTACTTTAACTTGGGTAGTACCAGGACTTACTATAGTTGATACTTGTTGCAATACAGAAGGGGATGGAAATGGCTTAGACAATAGCGAATTACGCCTTCCTAATATAATAAACCCTATAACACTTTCGGAAAAGTGGTTGGATATATTTAAAATAGCCCTAGTATTTATAGGACAAAATATATTTGTTATTTTCGGAATATAAAAAGGCTCTTTGCTTATTTTTAAAAAACCTCTAGCAGGAACAAGAAATCTTTTATCTTTAAACGTGCCATTTAAATTATAGTCTCCAATAATTCTATGGTTTTCTACTGCTGTTAAATAATATGAAACATTGTTGTAAGATGAAAGCAAAAGGGTTGGTGGTAAACCTGTATCACCAATCCCATTTACTTTTATTACAAGACTTATAAAGTTTTCATACTGAGTCACAGGTGGAATAGAAGAATGTCTTGCAGGCACATTTAAGTCATATAAATATCCAGAATCAAGAATGGCATTTACTGAATTTAGAATAATAGCCATAGTAAGTTCTCCCGTATTACTTATTTATTCTATCAGTAATGTTTTTTAGTTTTTGGTCTATATCTTTTACTTCATCTTTACTCATATATTCCTGAAACGTGATTTCTTCATTTTTAAGTAAATAGCTTTTTACAGAAAATGCTACTGCTCGTATACCATCTTGAGCATTTAGAAGAACACGCCATTGATGGTCACCTTGATAGTTACATGGAACAAGAACTTTCTTTTCTGTAAAAGCACCTACGTTATTCCTATAAACATTTAATTCATACAGAGCATTATTTGTAAAATTTTCAATACATACTGGCGGGTCTACACGTTGAATAAAAGTCATATAAAAATCAGGAGATTTTGTGTAATTAATAGAATTTCCAGCAGGGATACTGGTTTCCCATTTATGAAAAGGCGGAACCATTTCATTGTTCTTTATTAATATAGTTTGATTTGAAGATTCATTTTTAACATTTAAATTTAGCATTAAAGAGTTTCTGTCTTCAAAATCTACAGTTTTAGTGTCACAATTTTTTTCAACAGTAAAGACATTGTTACATTTTGTGCATAAAATATCAACTGATTTCTTTATACCTTTTCCAGATACATCTACAGCAATTTTTGAATAGTCATTAAGAGCTATACAATTAATAGCTGCAACATTTACTCCTACAAAGCCTACCTGTATTTCTTTGTTTTTACAAAAAGGGCACTGTACTTTGTTCATATAAATTACCTCCTAAAAATACCATTTAGTAAATTATATACTAATTAATTCCTTTTGTCAAATTATAGAGTATTTTGCGTTTTTTTCAGTGCCTAGGATTATTAATATTCTACATCATATAAATACAACCCCTTTGCAAGAGCTGTATATCCGGCTTTCTCCCTTTTCTTGGCCTTGAATATTGAGTTTATTTGATCAGGCTTCTTCTCTCCTAAACCTACTTCAATTAGTGTGCCAGCTATAATTCTTATCATATTATATAAGAAGCTATCTCCATTTATCATTAAATTTATCAATCCATCTTCTTCATATAGCTTTATATAATTAATCTTCTTTATCATAGATTTATTTTTGCTTTTAGCCGTAGTAAAACTTGTGAAGTCATGCTCTCCTATAAAATGATTTATTGCTTTTTCCATTACCTCAAGATTTAGTTTTTGCGGAATGTGAGTAGCATATTTCTCTAAAAGTGGATTATGGTATTTCTTATTATCTATCTTATAAAGATAGGTTTTACTTTTAGCAAGAAATCTTGCATGAAACTTTGCATCCGCATTTGACACCTGTCTAACTACTATATCTCTAGGTAAATAATTATAACAATAATCCTGAATTTCTCCTGTCTTTAATTCAGATTTAGTATGAAAATTCGCAATTTGTTTTACAGCGTGAACGCCTGCATCTGTTCTTCCAGAACCAATTAAGGTAATCTCTTCACCAGTCATTTTATTGAGAACAGCTTCAATTTTCCCCTGTATTGTCTTGTCTGAATCACCAAGCTTCTGCCAACCTCTATACTTTGTTCCATCATATTGAATCATCAATTTAATATTTCTCATAATTATCTCTTTTCTATATATTTTGTTTTATATACATCTTAATCTATTATCTGTTTATTGGCAATTAATATTTATCGTATTGTTTTGTGTGATTCTATCATTTTATCTCAATAAGCAGAATGAGGACTATATTGTAAAAATATAGTCCCCATTAATTATTTTTTATGCTAAAAACATCTTCATATCATCTTCAACATTTGTTATTCCACCGATTCCAAAAGTATTCACCAATACCTTAGCAACATTTGGTGACAAGAATGCCGGAAGTGTTGGTCCTAAGTGAATATTCTTGACTCCAAGGTATAAAAGTGCAAGAAGTACTATTACTGCTTTTTGCTCATACCATGCTATATTATAAGCTATAGGAAGCTCATTAATATCATTTAATTGGAATACTTCTTTTAATTTAAGTGCAATAACAGCTAATGAATATGAATCATTACATTGTCCTGCATCTAATACCCTTGGAATTCCGCCTATATCTCCAAGCAGAAGCTTGTTGTATCTGTATTTTGCACAACCTGCAGTAAGTATTACAGTATCATTTGGAAGAGCTTTTGCAAAATCTGAGTAGTAATCTCTTTCTTTCATTCTTCCATCGCAGCCTGCCATAACAAAGAATTTCTTTATTGCTCCCGATTTGACAGCATCTATAACCTTATCAGCTAATGCAAATACTTGTTCATGTGCAAATCCACCAATAATTTTGCCTGTTTCAATTTCTTTAGGAGCAGGTAATCTTTTAGCATGCTCTATAACCTCAGAAAAATCTTTTGGCTTACCATCAACTCTATCAGAAATATGTTTAAATCCTGGGAAACCTGATGCTCCAGTTGTATAAACTCTATCTGCATAAGATGCTTTTGGCGGCACAATGCAGTTAGTTGTAAAAAGGATAGGCCCATTGAATGACTCAAATTCTTCTTTTTGTTTCCACCATGCGTTACCATAGTTACCTACAAAATGATCATATTTTTTAAACGCTGGATAGTAGTTTGCCGGAAGCATTTCACTGTGAGTATATACATCTACTCCAGTTCCTTCTGTTTGTTTTAGCAGTTCTTCCATATCTTTTAAGTCATGACCTGAAATCAGTATTGCCGGATTATTTCTTACTCCTATATTGACTTCAGTAATTTCAGGATTACCATAAGCATCTGTATTTGCTTTGTCAAGTAATGCCATTACATCAACTCCGAATTTTCCTGTTTCCATTGTCAATGCAACTAAATCATCAGCTGATAGACTGTTGTCCAATGTTTTTACTAATGCTTTTTGCATGAAATCAAATATATCCTGATTTACTTTTCCCAAATTATATGCATGTTCAGCATACACTGCCATACCTTTTACACCATAAGTAACCAATTCTCTTAAAGAACGAACATCTTCATTTTCAGTTGCTAATACTCCAACCTGAACGCTATCCCCTTTTGCTTTAATAGCTGCATTAGTTTCAGCAGTCCATGTAGCTGAATCATGAAGGTTTTCTAAAACAACTCCCTTTTCATTTAGCATATCTTTAATTTCTTCTCTTAATTTTAAACCTTCTTTTGTTTTTGCAATAAATTTATCTCCATCAAAATTTGCATTTGTAATTGTCATAAACAATCCTTCCATAACAAATTTATCTGCTTTTGGGAATCTTAATCCTGCTTCTTTTCCTTTTACAGTAAGAATTGATATTCCCTTTAAAGTATAAATCATTAAATCCTGTAGATTTGAAACTTCCGGAGTCTTGCCACAACCCCCCCGAACATTACATCCAATACCTTTTGATGCTTCTTGACATTGATAACAAAACATTGACATTTTAAAATCCTCCTTTAATTTATATTAATAATTGATTTGTTTGTTCACAAGACATATAATACATGATTTTGATATTTAGTTCGGTAACCTATGTTACGGTTATAAGTTTTTTCAAGAGAATCTTTATAGTTTTTATTTGAATTAATATGAAATTTATAGTTTACATGATTTTGTATTTAATGTTAAAATATATTTGATTATTATAAACAAGATTATATAGAATGGAGTATACATTATGAATAGCAATTTGGGCGATTTTCTAACTGTTTGTATTATTGCAGTCTCTATTGTTAGTTTTTTTATTTCAAAGCAAATTATACAATATAAATTAAAAAAAGAGCAAATTAAAGCAGATGCTATGGTCAGAGTTGAGGAAACAAATGCAAGAAACAGATTGGAAATTGAGAAGTTATATCTTAAAGATCAATCCAAGTCTAATGAGACGAATAATGATATGTCTACAGCTAATGAATCTGATGACAATAGGTCAGTAAGAGAAAAAATTAAGTCATAGGCAAGTAGGGACGGTTCTTGACTTGCGTAAGTCTCCGCAAGTCAAGAACCCTCCCTACTTGCCTATGACTTCTCCGTTTCTTAAACTTCCCCTCATATTCTGAATAATGCTATCCATCTTCTCCAACTCAATCAGCATCTCCTTTTCCTCATCACCTGTTTCAATCACCCTATGAATTCCACCATTTTTTATTACAATTCTTCTATCTGCCATTAAAGCCAGGCTTGGGTCATGAGTTGCCATAAGTACTATCTTTTCCTTACTTACCAGAAGCTTCAAAGCTTTCTTTCTATCAATACCTGCATTCTCAATTTCATCAATAAGAACTATGGGTGAAGTGCTTAAGATTGCTGTATCTGCTATCATTAATGCCCTTGACTGACCTCCACTTAAGCTGGTAACAGGCGTATCCACATTAAACTTTTCTCCTGCAAGATTATTAGCAGCTTCTACAATTTTATCTATTACTTCTTCTTCATTTTCAACTAAACGACTTTTTGCATGCAATTCCAAAAATTCTCGTACAGTAAGATCCATGACAAAATTCATGTTTTGAGAAAGCTGAGCAACCAATTTATTCCCAGATGAAAATCTCCATTTTTTATCTGGAACTTCTCCATTTATCAAAATTATTCTTCCTGTAGGAGTATCTTTCTGTGCAGTCCACTCTATATCAGCTAATAGACGGCTTTTCCCAGAGCCAGTTGGGCCGACAATAGATACAATTTCACTTTTTTTAATGGTTAACTCGTCAAATCCTTCATTATTTTTTGACTTATCTGTTCCTGCAATTATGGTTAGAGATTCTACTCCCTTGTCTTCCTTTATACCTAAGAACTCCAACATTTGGTTTATATAGGCTAATAGACCTTCAAATAGCTTTTCAATATCTATAGCCCATTCTTCTATTTCTTCCTCAGTAAAATGTTCCAAAAACTCCTGATAGCTTTTATCTTCAAATCCATCTATATCTAATTTATTATCAGCAAAAAAGCTAATTATGAAGGGATACTTCTGCTGTAATTCTAATAATGTTGTTGTCTGTAATATTGATTTATCTATCATTTGTTATCCCCCAATTCCATCTTTCTCACATTACCCATCTGATAATCTTCACCAATTCTTGTTTCACCCAAGCAATAAGAACACAATGCAGATGGCATTGAAAATCTTAGCTGTTTCCCTCTAACAGTTTCAGTATCAATCTCAGGGTTATAAAGTAATGTACTTAATTCGTATGCCCCTTGACCAGTTAACCCATTTATATGTATTGTAATAGCTCTTGGATTAACTGAATTTACTCTTGAAGAGAATACCTCTCGCTCTGCCTGTGAAACTATATCACCTTTTGTAATAGCAACTATATCAGCGGATTTAAGCATTGGTCCGATTTTCTTTGGTGTATTTATTCCACTTAAATTGTCAATCACACAAATTGATTTAATTTCTTTTATATAAGGTGAGCAGCGATTACAAAGTCCCGCACTTTCAGTTATTAATAAATCAAGGTTTTGTTTTCTACCCCATTGAACGACCTCTTCAATATTGCTCACAAAATAGTGATCTGGGCAAAGAGAACCGGAAAGTCCTTTCTTTACTGGAATTCCTGCCTTTTCATAGAGTATATCATCATCTGTATATAAG
>CAYYEC010000246.1:0-816 GCA_964470745.1 uncultured Eubacteriales bacterium
ATACTGCATTATTTCAAGTGAATCGTTTGCAATGTCTGGACTTTACATTCCACATAGTTAAGATAATACTTCATTTTTTTGTGATAATATATCAATCCATTTTATCTTTACATTCCACATAGTTAAGATAATACCCCAAAAAACAAAAGTCCTCTCCCCCTTATAAATAAAGCATTTCAGCCACCCTACAAAACTAAAATACTGCAAATTTTGCAGTAAAGTACCAATAACGCAAACCGCTATAATAAAATTATACCTTTAAACTCAATAAAATCAAGCATTACAAACCAATTAATCAAAAAATAGGTTTACTGCAAAATTACAAAAACATCTCATCAAAATTCTTTTCAATACCAATAACACTTTTATTAATATTCTTAGGATTCTTCACTTCATAAACATAAATAGAATCCTCGCTTCTTTTCACTACCTTTTCAATATCACTAAAACACTTATGAAGCTTGCCATCAGTTATCTCACCCTCAAACACAGAATTCTGAGTCCATGTAAGATATTTCTTCAATATCTTCCTTACCTTATTTACCCTTTTTACATCAATATCATACGTAATAATTACAAACACCTTACCACCATGCCTTTAATGGTTTATATTCTTCATCATCAATAAAATGCTTAATGAGCTTATAGCATTCAAGTCTTATTAAGTATCTATAGGAAACCTTTCTATTCAATTTCCTGTGCTTTAAAGTGGTTCCCATCTTTTTTTCAAATTCAGATAAAAATTTCTTTCTTCCTTCAACACTCAAATAGCAGATACCTTCATCATAATCAAAATCATCAGTTGATATTATTCTA
>CAYYEC010000246.1:826-6386 GCA_964470745.1 uncultured Eubacteriales bacterium
ACCAAACTGAATATCAAGGAATCAATTATCAATGGTTTGAATATTTCTGCAATATCAAGACTTAAAGAAAATCTTTTGGTAGATGGTTCATGTAAAAAACTAACAGTTGGGTCAAGCTGGGTCTTATAAATCTCTCCAAGTACAGCAGTATACATAAGACTATTGCCAAATGAAATCAATGCATTAACGGGATCTTTTGGAGGTCTTTTTTCTCTTTTTTGCATTGCAAAATCTTTTTTCATTATGTAATTAAAAGATTCATAATATTTATTTCTGATTCTACCTTCAACCCCCATTAACTCATCAATTCTATTGGTATGCTGAATTTCTTTCCTGTGATTTTCAATAAACTCATAAAAGTCATTAGGAATAACCACATGCCTTCTCATATTTCTTAAAATATGGTGGGAGGCACTTTCTATAAAGTCCTTGGCCAACCTCATCCTTTTTGAATAATCCAGATAATGAAGGGATTGATTTACTACAGTAAATCCAGATACATTTTTCTTCTTGGGATAGTATGTGCCGCAGTAATATCCATAATAATTATAGAAGTTCAATCTAATCCCAAATTGGCTTATATAGCTTAAAAGCTTGGTATTTACATCAATCTCTCCAAATAGATGTATATTATCTACTTGCTCAATAGGTAAAGCTTTTTTTATTTCGGCAGAGTCTACAAAGTATATGGTATTTTCTTTTCTTTGCAGTCTGCCATTACTGAATATATAATAATCCCTGTTCATCATCATTCCTCCCTTGCAAAACAAAATTCATAATAGGCACATTTTGTACAATAAGGCAATTTTTCAAGCTTAGGAGGCTTGTTTTCGTTTGTTAAACTATTAATTTCTATCAATGCAGATTCTATTTCTTTTATTTTCTCATCTGTAAGCTCTATAACTTCCTGCTTTTTTTCCTTTACATAATTTAGCAGCCCTTTTTTCTCTATTCCTACACTTCGTAGATAGTAAAGATAATACAATAGCTGCATCTCATCTGCTTTAGACATTTTACTACTTAGCTTTACTTCTCTTACATATTCTCCATCAATAATATCTACATTTATTATGTCATCTATCAGAACATCCCGCTTTTTGAGTCTTGGGTAGGATTTTTCGTGAATTAGTTTGCCGGAAGTAACTCTGTCACTGTTTTGTTCCATGGTGATACCCTTGGAGTAGAGCCAGAGTTTTCTTTTGCAGATGAAGTAGTAATTCATTTTTGTACCCTGTATTTTGAGTTGGTTTAGGTCTATTGACATGGTGGGCGCTCCTTTTGTCAGAAATATTAAAACATTCTGGAATCTGTACTATCATATAATTTTATCTGCAATCCCTTTTGAGAGCTGTATTTGTAATACCCTTCCTTTACAATATAAAATCCCTCTACTTTTGGTATCACATGTTGTCCAAATTTTCTAAATTTTTTATACATACCTTGTGATACTGTTATTGACCTTAGGTTAATTTCTTTAATCTTATTTCTTTCTTTTTCTAATTCATTATAATCTTTCTCAAGAATAACTTTATAATTTAATTCCCCATCTCTGAAAAGCTTTCCGGCATCTTTTTTGGTATCGACTAAATTTTTATATGGTTCAAAATTAAATATTAGTTTTTCTCCAGTTATTTCAGTATCTTCACCAGCAATAGCAAATATTTCTTTAATTTTTTTATCTGCTGATTTAAATTCCTTTTCATAATAACTTTCAACATCTTTATGATCATAATATATATCTAAAAACCCTTTTCTTTCCTCCATAGATATTATTTTATTATCATATTTTTTCAAAATAGAAGAAGTAGCATTTTTTAATTTTTTTTCATATATATCATCTATATCTTTAAGAATATAAAATTGACCCGTTTCCAATTTGTTATGCCTGTTACACCTTCCCATTCTTTGAATCAACGAATCCATAGGTGCTAAATCACTTATTATTACAGAAAAATCTAAGTCCAAAGCTACCTCTACCATTTGTGTAGATATCCACACATGACCTTTTTGGTTTAATATATCTTTATATTTATCTCTCTTATCACAAAATTTAAATCTACTATGCAATAAGTTTACATTATCTTCATCTAATTCTTTTATTTTTATAATTTTTTCGTATAGTTCTATCCCCCTGTCTATTTTATTTACAACAATTAAAACTTTCTTATTACCCTTTATTGATTCTTTTATAATTTTTTCTATATCATTTTCCTTAGTATTTAAAAATGCTGTTATATTCTTACCGTCTTTTTTTTGCTCTGATCTTTCTTCTGGAAGTGAGGCAAAACCTATGTTTTTACAACTAACTAGTTTCTCTTTATAATACTTAGGCAATGTAGCTGTCATTAGATGGAACTTAGTTTTTAAATTATTATATGAAAACTGCATAAAATACAAAAGCATCATAAACATATGTGGAGTTAATAAATGTACTTCATCCACAGTTACTTTGGCATCATAAATACTTGCGAAGGTTTTTTCATAATTTGGGTGTTTAAACATAGCAAGTATTAACTGGTCAATAGTAGCTACAATATAAGGTTTTGCAAAATTCCTTACCAAAGATTCATCCTGTAGTGTAATATTTACGTTTTCCTCTTCTTCCTCATTTTCATAAGTGTACAAGTGAATATCTCCATGTAGTATCCCTACATTCTCTTCACCATCATATAAGCCTAATGCATCAAAATAAAAACTTTCCGCTGATATCTTATTTGGTACTAAGAAAATTTTTCTATCACCTGTCCATCTATGGTCAGCTACTGTTTTACCACTACCCGTAAAAGCTACTGTTAAAATATTTTTGTCAGTATTTTGCGCAGTATGCATTTGAGCTTTGCTGAATTCAACTTGGATATTTTCTGCTTTAGATTTTTTCCTAATATGTTGTACTAATTTATCATCTATCTGTTGTTTAGAAAATAAATTATAGTATACATAATCTTCTATTTGTGATGATGCCAAGTGGTCTATCAAATTGAGAAAACCTTTGTAAATTATGTATTCAACCATTTTTTTATTATCCTTGCCAAAGTCTTCATTAAAGTACTTTAGAAAATCATAGTCAAGCACTTCTTCTGAATATCTATCCCATTTTATTCCTAAATACTTACTTATAAGTTCTTCAAAATCAGATAAATCATATTCTCTATTTTGAAGAATATCTACTTCAATATCATAATATACAGCTTCTTCTATTTCTGTACGGCTTAATTGTAAATATTTCATATATGAGCCATGATGCAGCATGCATGACTTGTACAGCTGGTTTCTCCTACATTGTGGTATATTTAATTTATCAAAAATGTATTTTAAAAATGCTCCTGTCAGAATATTATGTCGTATATCTTTTATCTTCTTCTTTTCTTCTTTTGATAATTTTCCTCTAGCTTCCTTGTTTGCAATTTCAATTTTTGTTTGAAACTTTTTATTGGCTTTTCCAAAATCATGTAACAAACATAACAGCTTAAAATCCAAATATTTGTCTTCATCCATTTTAAACTCTTTTGGTATAATTTTTTCAAAAACAGTTATTAAATCTTGAGTATGTTCTGCTAAAGTTTGCCGCTTTTGTCCTGTTTTTAGGTTATCTGATTTTGCAAGTATCCTTTTTATCATTTAATCACCTACTTCCTTAACAAGCCACTTGAATACTATTTTTTCGCCATCATCTTCATATAGGTTGTATTGACCTTCCTTTGGGTAGTATCCCATATCGTCAATATATACATAGCTGCCGTATTGAACTTCTCTTTTGGTTTTATCTTCTTTTATATCTTTATATGTTCTAGGTATTGTGTATAGCAAACCACTTGCTAAAATATCCTTACATTTTTCATCTTCCAGCTTAACCGGTACATACATGTTTGATATCTTGTACTTATTCACTATTGCTACTCTTTTGGAGAGTATTTCTATACATTTAACCTTGTCTGTGATATCTTCACATATATTTTTGCATTTTTTAGATTTTATTACAAAGTCTTCTTTCCTTCCAAGTGATATATATCTTTTTGGAGTCTCAAATGCTTGTCTTACTAAATCAAATTCATCATCCTTTTTTAATTTAATAAAAACTGTATGAAACACTTCTTGAAGAACTTCATAGTTTATTATTCTATTTTCTTTTTTACTCTTAAAATCCATATAAGATAATCTATTATTTTTCTTTTGATTAATGTATGATTCAAAAAAACTCCCATACTCACCTCTAATAAAGTGAATATCCTTAGTTTTATATTGTGTACATACTCCAATGTCAATCTCTTTCTCAAACTTATAATCACACACATAAGAAATCATGCCTGCTATAGTTGTTGGACTCGGTACATTTAAAGTAGGCAAATAATCGTCTTGCATGATTTTAGGTTCTCTAAAATGTGCAAATGGCTGATATAAATCCAATTTTAATATTCTTCCACTCAATTAAACCTACTCCTTTAAGTACCATTTATTATCCTGTATTTCAAGTTTTTCCGCTAAATTTTTAATTTCTTTTACAGGAGTGCTGTTAGATAATTCAAATCCCTCTACTGTCTTACATTTTATTCTACTATCAACAGCAGTAATCAAATGTCCTTTTGATTTGTCCAGCTCATAATCATCAATAGTGTTTTTTACATACTCCAATTCCAATTTATTTGTTTTCTCATCAAATTTTATATCATTCCAAAAATATGGGATAACTGAATCAAATGCTCCGCCAAATACAGCTAATGGCTTTAAATGTACAGTTTGATGCTTTATTTGTCTTGTTAATTCAGTAAGCATTTCAAGTATGTTTTTTACTATTTCTATTCTAATATTTTTATCAAAATATTCTCTTTTATCTATTGGCAATCTATTACCTTTATCATCGATTTCTTTTACCCCAATTCTATCTAATTCCAATGTTACAGTATAAGTATAGTAATCGGCAAAAACTTCTTCATGTGCTAAAGCTTGAGTTTTGCTTACTTCTGAAACATCCAGCTTCTTCCCTGCTTTATCAAAATACTCTCTTTGCAAATCAATATTTAAAAAACCTCTATTTGTTATTAATTGAGTATCATTTTTATATGTGTGTACAGATGTAAATGGTATTATCCTTAATGGTGAAGTCTTACTTTCTCCTTTACTTGGTATAAGATATCCAAAAACGTCTCCTTCCAAATCAGGCTCATTTGGATATAAGTTTTTATCTTTTAAAACTATGCTGTCAGGAGTTAGTTTTCCTTTTTGAATCAAACTTTTTCTTAATTCATATGTAACTGTCGCAACACTGGTCATTGCATGTTTACCGTCCCCAAAAAAATATTTTTTTATTGGAACATATGTACCAAATCCCTGATCATTTGATAAAGCAACTGAACTTTCTGTAAGAATTGTTAAAGTAATTGATGATAAACTCTTTTTATTATTCATTATCTATCGTCTCCTTTTTCATAAGCATTTCAATAAATTTTCCAATATTATAATGAAGCTGTGTATTATTAGTTTTCAAAATCCCATCACTAAAAAATTCCGGTATCTCTATTTCATAGCTAATCAATAAATGTAGCAATTCATTAAATAACTGTTC
>CAYYEC010000247.1:0-6342 GCA_964470745.1 uncultured Eubacteriales bacterium
TATATTGTTCATGGTGTGCAGACCACAAACAGAGGAAGTGGATTTGTAAAGCTTTGAATAACACTATGAAAAAGAAGCTTTACAAACCACTAGAAGGTGTCAGAAGCATACTTGTGATACCTTCTGTTTTTTTATAGAATTTATGCAATGAAATTAAAGGGCAAAATCAAATGAAACAGATTGAAATAAATTTTCATTTTGTATACAAAGAACAAATATTAGCTTAAAAAATCCTTTAAATTTAAGGATTCTTATAATCAATCTTGACAAAAAAATATCAAACAAGTATACTAAAAGTTGGGTAAAAATTTACATAATTTAATATATCAATTTGGTAGGAAGTTTATGTAAATAACAAAAAAATTTATAATGCAATTATAAAAATTTATAAGTTACTTAAGGAGGTTTTATCGCATGGGCAAGGTTGTTGAGATCAGATGGCATGGTCGTGGTGGACAAGGTGCCAAAACAGCATCATTGTTACTTGCAGATGCAGCATTTAACACTGGTAAATTCATTCAGGGTTTCCCAGAATATGGTCCGGAAAGAATGGGAGCACCAATTACTGCTTATAACAGAATTAGTGACGAAAGATTGACTATTCATAGTAATATCTATGAACCGGATTATGTTGTAGTTGTTGATGATACTTTATTATCATCTGTTGATGTTACTGCAGGTCTGAAAGAAACAGGGGCTATTATTATTAATACTACTAAGAATCCTGAAGAAGTTAAGCCATTACTAAAAGGATATAAAGGAAAGGTTTGTACAATAGATGCAAAAACAATATCTATTGATACACTAGGAAAATATTTTCCAAATACTCCTATGCTTGGAGCAGTAGTAAAGGTAAGTGGAATAATGGATGAACAGGCATTCTTGGATGATATGGTTGGATCATTTAAACATAAATTTGCTAGTAAGCCGGAAGTTATAGATGGAAATATTAAAGCTATTGAAAGATCCCTACAGGAGGTGAAAGGTCTATGAGCAAAAAAGAATTAAAAGCAGTAAATCCTGAAGTTTCCTGGAAAGAAACTACTCCCGGTGGACTTATTACTTCTGCCGGTAATGCAGAACTTTTTAAAACAGGTGACTGGCGCTCAATGAAACCTGTTTGGATAGAAGAAAAATGTAAACAATGTTTACTTTGCTACCCCGTTTGTCCGGACACATCAATTTTAGTTGATGAAAATGGAAAAAGAAAAGATTTTGATTTTGATCACTGCAAAGGTTGTGGCGTATGCGTAAAAGTATGTCCATTTAAAGCCATAGACTTTGTAGAAGAAAGTAAGTAAGGAGGATAAACTAATGTCTATAAGAGAGAGATTAAGTGGTAATGAAGCTATGGCTGTTGCCATGAAACAGATAAATCCGGACGTTGTTGCTGCTTTCCCAATAACACCGTCAACTGAAGTTCCACAGTATTTTTCATCTTTCGTAGCAAATGGATCTGTTGATACAGAGTTTGTTGCTGTTGAATCAGAGCATAGTGCCATGTCAGCTTGTATTGGTGCTCAAGCTGCTGGTGGAAGAGCTATGACAGCTACTTCAGCAAATGGACTTGCATTAATGTGGGAACTTTTATATATTGCAGCAAGTTCAAGGCTTCCAATTGTTATGCCTTGTATAAATAGAGCACTTTCCGGTCCGATTAATATACATAATGACCACAGTGATTCTATGGGAGCTAGAGATTCAGGCTGGATTCAGATATATTCAGAAACAAATCAAGAAGCTTATGATAATTTATTAATGGCAAATAGAATAGCAGAGCATGCTGATGTAATGCTTCCTGTTATGGTTTGTCAGGACGGATTCATTACTTCACACGCTATTGAAAATATAGAATTATTAGAAGATGAAAAGGTTAAAGAATTCGTTGGAGAATATAATCCACAAGATTACCTTTTAAATAAAGAAAATCCAATAGCTGTTGGTCCATTGGATCTTCAAAATCACTATTTTGAACACAAGAGACAACAAGCTCAAGCTATGATGAATGCTAAAGAAGTTGTTCTTCAAGTATCAAAAGAATTTGCTGCTTTAACAGGTAGAGAATATGGTTTATTTGAAGAATACAAAACAGAAGATGCAGAAGTTGTTGCTGTAATATTAAATTCTACAGCAGGAACTGCTAAATATGTTGTAGATCGAATGAGAGCAGAAGGTAAAAAAGTTGGGGCAATTAAGCCAAGACTATTTAGACCTTTCCCAGTTGATGAAATAGCAGCAGCTCTTTCAAAATTCAAAGTTGTTGCTGTAATGGACAAGGCAGATAGCTTTAATGCTGCTGGTGGACCATTGTTTACTGATGTAACAAGTGCGATGTACGCTAAAGGTGTTACTGGTCCTAAAGTGATTAACTTTATTTATGGATTAGGTGGAAGAGATGTTAAGGCATCTGATGTAGAAGTAGTTTATAATGAAGCATTAAAAATTGCTGAAACAGGTAAAGTAGAATCAGTTTACAATTACCTTGGCGTAAGAGAATAGGGAGGTGCGATAAAATGGCTTATAATTTAAAAGAAGCAGCAAAGAAACCAGAAAGATTTACTGGTGGACATAGAATGTGTGCTGGCTGTGGCGCACCTGTAGTTGTAAGACAAATATTAAGAGCATTAAAAGAAGAAGATCATGCTGTTATTGGTTCTGCTACAGGATGTTTGGAAGTATCTACATTCTTATATCCATATACAGCATGGAAAGATTCATTTATTCACAATGCATTTGAAAATTCAGGTGCTACAGTTTCAGGTGTTGAAGCTGCATATACTGCAATGAAAAGAAAAGGTAAAATAAAAGATGAAACTAAATTTATTGCTTTTGGTGGTGACGGCGGTACTTATGATATAGGGCTTCAATCTTTATCAGGTGCCATGGAAAGAGGCCATGATATGGTTTATGTATGTTACGATAATGGTGCATACATGAATACTGGTATTCAAAGATCTTCTGGTACTCCTAAATATGCTGATACAACTACATCACCGGCAGGTAAGGTTATACCTGGTAAACAACAATGGAGAAAGGATTTGACAGAAGTTATGGCAAATCACTTTATCCCATATGTTTGTCAATCAGCACCTATTGGAAATATGAAAGACCTTTATGAAAAAGCAGAAAAAGCTATTTATACTAAAGGACCTGCATTCATGAATGTTTTGGCTCCATGTCCAAGAGGTTGGAGATATAATACTCCAGACTTAATGGAAATTAGTAAATTGGCAGTTGAAACATGCTTCTGGCCATTGTATGAAGTTGAAAATGGCAAATATACTGTTAACTATATACCTAAAAATAAAAAACCAGTTGTTGATTTCTTAAAAGCACAAGGAAGATTTAAACATTTATTCAAGCCTGGTAATGAATATATGCTTGAAGAAATTCAAACTGAGGTTGATAACAGATGGGAAAAACTTTTAAAACTAGCTGGTCAAGCTTAATTAAAAAATATACAAAACAGAGTTGAGAATTCAACTCTGTTTTTTCTTTACATAATTGATTTATTATTATAAAATTATATATATGTTGCATGTTTTTTCCATGAAATATCTTTGCAATACAAAAAATTTGGATAATATGAGGTTAATTATGATAGAGACTGTTATAATTGCATTTGTTGTAGCAAAAATAAAAGGCTATAAAATAAAGCCACTATTTAAGGATTGGGCAATTTATCCTGCTATGAGCTTTGTTTTAGCATATGTAGTTTTGCAAGCTATGATTTTCTTAGGAATATATGGGATGCTAAAATATGCATTTTTATTTAAACCGCTATTCCTGATGATGTTTATTATTCCCATGGTTAAATATAATCAATATATTGCAGGCATGGTAGGATCAGGATTTGTTATTGCCGGAACTATTTTAAATAAAATTGTCATGGCAGCTAATAATGGGAAAATGCCTGTGTTTGCAACTTTTTCAAAGATAACAGGATATGTTAAACCAAATACAGTTTATGATATAGATAATATACATTGCCTTGGTACATCAGCAACAAAACTTAAATTTCTTACAGATATCTTTGACGTTGGATACAGCGTAATGAGTTTAGGAGATATTTTAATTAGAACATTTGTATTTATAATTATTTATTCTTCCATTAGGTATTTAAATACGCGTGGGCAAGAGGTAATGGGTGAGAGGGAATAGGAAAATGATTATCTATCAATCAATCATTTCCCAAACTTTTATTTAGATGGTCTCTTAAGGTTTTTACAGTTTCTTTCGCTTCCTCAATATTTCCTTCCTTTAGAAGATCATTTAAATAATCTAAATTTTGTTTAAATTCATTGCTGCTAAGCTTTGACTTTCTTTTGTAATAGTCTTGGAAGTTTCGTATAACCAAAGCTAAAATTACTATAGTAAATACTGATAGATATACATTAAATCTAATAATAGGGATATCTGAAGTATTTATAACAGAGGTATCTTCAAAAATAATTGGAGTTAGCAGGAATACTGAGATTAAAATGAAAATAAAGATTAATAAGAAATAGACTACTAATTGAATATTAAATTCTTTTTTTAAAGAAACTGTATTTTCAAAGTCAAATATTTTGATTTTAAATTTTATAATGATAAAGATTAAAATAATTTGCAAAATCCTAGATGGTAGGGATAAAAGAAATCTCAAAGAATCACTTGAGTAAACTTCTTCAATAGTTATTTTCATTAAATGCAGAGTTGCCTCACTAGTAGATACTTCAAAAAGAACAACGGAAGAAATTCCAAGAAGTGTACAGGCAATAGACTCATAAAGCTTAAATCTAAATACAACTATATATATCAATATATTAAAAAATAAAAGAATTAACAGATTTTCAGATATACTTGAAGAAAGTCGCCTCGAAAAGAAAGCAATTATACAATGTATAATTGAAGCAATAGACAATTTTAAAAATAAATCCGACTTCTTATTGAAGTTTGCTTTACCTGTTAGTAAAATAGAAATTAGAAATATTGCTAAACTTTCAGGAATACTAACAATTAATATACTTAAAATAGAAATATTATCCATAATAAACCTCTCATTTTTCAACTCTATCCATAACAATAGACTCAATAAAAGTCTTTAGCGAGTTTACATTAATTTTATTTTGCTGGGCTTGCATTGCAATTTTTATATATGGAATGCTATCCTCAGAAGACAGCCATTTTTTTATATCCTCACGGATACTTGAAAACAGCAGAAAATCAGGACTAAATTCTTCTGGAGAATCTATAATACTCTTTTCTGAGAATATCTTTTTTTCTTCATTCCAGTCATCCATTGTATTATGTCTATACCAGAAGTCAGTACTTACTTCTGCGTATTTGTTTAAAATATTTATAGTACCGGGGAATGGCTCTATATCGCCGTTTAAATAACCTCTAATCTGTTTTGAATCTATTGAATATCCTGTTTTATCTAATATATCTTTAGATAATTCCTCTAAAGACATGTTGCTCATTATGAGCTTTATATTATTAACAAAACTAGAAAAATTAAACTCCCTTGTGGCAGATTTTTCCTGACCCAAATAGCCAGCAGCCTTCAGTAATTCCTCATAAGGATAATCATATGCTTTGGCAATCAGCTTTAATGTATCGGGACGTGGAGTAGAATCTTTTCCCGTCCTTCGATCAATCCCCTTCTCGAGAGTGCTCAAATATGAATGACTAAGTCCCATTTTTTTGGCAGCTTGTCTTATTGACCAATCTTTACTTAATCTTATTTGTTTGAAAAGCTCACTCAGGTTATTCATTCAACCACCTTTATAATTATACTATAGATTTTGCATAAATGGTTCTGCATTTTAATTAGGCTTCTTGGACGAAGGAAAGAAGCAAAAACGAATGGGCTCGATACCCATGAGTTTTTATTAACTTACGCGAAATCTACACCTATAAAACTCATTAAACAGACAAATATCAATACCTATTTAATGTAGAATCATTTATGCGTTTAATATATATACAATACAATAATTATTCTAAAGTATTTTAATGTTTATTTCAAGAAATTTATAGTAAGAGGCAAATTCTATATCTGATTTTATATAAATATAATAATGTGCTATATATAACAATAAATATATAAATTAATAAAAAAATATATTGACATTTTTCATTGATTATTATAAGATAATTAGAGACCTAGAAAAAAATTACAAAAAGATTGACTAGGGGATGTTTAAGTATGTTTAGTGTACGAGATTTATTAGTTGAAGTAGTAAAATTTATAGATATCTGTCAGCAGAAAGTGTTATCCGATAAATTGGATATAGACACGTATTTTTCCTTAACTGAATGTAAAATTGATTTTATAGAAACAATTCTTAAAGATAATAA
>CAYYEC010000248.1:0-6337 GCA_964470745.1 uncultured Eubacteriales bacterium
GAGTAGATCATAAAGTACTTGAAAACGGTGGAAAGATTTTTACGGAAGAAAGACGTGCCATCTGGCACGACGAAGCCGAAAGAAGAGATCAAACAGGCTACATATTGCTTAACTACTCACCGAAGCGTCAAGGTTTGTATGATGATGGTTCCCCTTGTGGAGCGGATGACTCGGAAGATGAATATAAGGCTTTTCTTTCTGAATATGACCAGAAATTCCTGGATGGCTATGGTTTTAAATACGAAGCTCAGCTATTATCAGAGCCTGTAGAACGTCCTGAATACTATCCTGTATGGGGTATGAGCATCGAAGACGGAAGTCCTGCAAAGGTTGCCACAACCAAGATGGTAGAAACCTGTCGCAAATATTATCCGCGTATGATTTTATCAAATCCTGAAGAGTATGATGCATTATGGGATGAATTTCTTAAAGAAATAGAGAAGGGAAATCCTCAGCCTTATCTTGACGAGGTTAATAGACAAATTAAAAAAGCAATGAACAAATAGTTATTGGATTATAAAATTGGAGGAGAGGAGCATCTCCTCTCCTCCAATTTTTATTCCTGAATTTTTATTGAGATATTGTTATGAAACAAGGGAGAGAAAATAATGGCAGAAAATATTCTTGAGATACAGGATAAAACACTAAAACAAAAACAACGTGAAGCTAAAATAAAACAATATAAAGCTCAAAAGGCACTCTTTATAATGGTTATCCCTTGTATGGTTTTTACTTTTATATTCAGTTACTGGCCGCTAAGAGGCTGGATTATGGCATTCCAAAATTTCAGGCCCGGCAAGGGATACTGGCACTCTAAATTTGTGGGATTTGACCAGTTTTTATTTCTGTTCAAGGAGCCTGATTTTTGGAGGGCTTTTAGAAATACACTGGGTATGTCTGTGATGAATCTGGTTTTTGGTTTTATTTTTGCCATAGGCTTTGCATTATTGTTGAATGAAATCCGCAGGACAGGTTTTAAGCGAATAACACAGACAGTTTCTTATTTACCTCACTTTTTAAGTTGGGTAATCGTTTGTTCACTGATTTCAAATATCCTGTCAACATCTGACGGGACACTCAATAATTTGTTAATGGCATTAGGCTTAATTGATAAACCTGTATTATGGCTTGGTGAGCCAAAATACTTCTGGTGGGTGGTAACATTTTCTAATGTATGGAAAGAAATGGGCTGGAATTCAATAATTTACCTTGCGGCTATGTCTTCCATAGATTCATCCCTTTATGAAGCATGTGACATCGATGGTGGAAACCGCTATAGAAAAATGTGGCATATTACACTGCCTGGAATTCGGCAAACCATACTGGTGCTTTTGATTATTAACCTCGGATGGATATTGAATGCCGGTTTTGAAGTGCAGTATCTATTGGGGAGGGGTCTTGTAATGGACGTTTCTGAAACAATAGACATATTTGTATTGAAATATGGTATCAGTAACGGCAACTACTCATTGGCAACTGCAGCCGGTATTTTCAAGTCTGTTATATCCATTGCCATGGTTGCAGCCACAAATTATATATCCGGAAAAATAGATGAAGAAAGTATGTTATAAGAGGGGAGAAACAGATGTCAGTTAAAGGAAATAAAGTTATTGGGAAAAAAATAGAGCCTATAGTATTTTATTCGTTAAATACTATATTTATGCTGAGTGTCATTATAGTTATGGTATATCCCTTTTGGAATACTGTTGCGGTATCCTTTAATAATTCACAGGATACTTTGCGTGGAGGAATTACACTTTTTCCCCGTGTATTTTCTCTTTATAACTATAAAACGGTGTTTAAAAATGAATTATTACTGATTGCTTCCGTAAATTCCGTATTACGTACTGTATTGGCAACAGGTTTGGGCGTTTTTATATCAGCACTTTTAGGGTTTGTACTTTCACGCAAGGAATTTTTATGGCGGAAGTTTGTAACCCGCTACTTTCTTGTAACCATGTATGTGTCAGCGGGATTGATTCCAACATACTTCATGATAAAGGATTTACATTTACTAAATAACTTCTGGGTATATGTTTTACCCGGATTAATCAGTGCTTTTAATGTTATTGTCATAAGATCCTATATGCAGTCCTTGCCGGACAGCCTTGTTGAAGCAGCCTTTATTGATGGGGCAGGTTATTTCCGCTGCTTTATACAGATTATATTACCTTGCTGTATGCCCGTTCTGGCCACTATTGCACTATGGTGTGCCGTTGGTGCATGGAACTCATGGTTTGATACGTTTTTATATTGTTCCAGTGAGGAAAAGTTGACTACGCTCCAATATGAAATGATGAAAATGCTTGCAGCAGCCATGAATTCAGGTGGTGAAAAGTCTGCAGCTTCCATTTACAGCGACTCAAAGGGTGATTCCGTAACTCCTGCTTCAATCCGTGCAGCAGTTACCATTGTAGCTTCTGTTCCGATTTTGTTGGTATATCCTTTCCTGCAAAAATATTTTGTTAAGGGTGTAATGATCGGTGCTGTGAAAGGGTGAGTGAAATATGAAAAAATGGAGCGGTTTATACTCATGAATATAAGAATCTGCATGCTGAATCGGGGATTTCCAATATTGATACAGATTGGGATCAATATGTACCGTAATGTAAGTCTAAGGGTAGTGATGAACTTCAGGATATTACTAATAAGGTATATAATGCAGCTAAAGATTCACTAAGATAAATTGATATTTGAATTGTTATAAAAAGGGGGCTTATATAAGCCCCCTTTTTATAATTATCATAGTAAAAGTTTGGTAATAAAATATAAATGAAGATATTAATGAATAAAGATTTGGTTTTTGTATGATGTTTAAATAAGATAGAAGGGATGGGATGAAGAAAATGGAATTAGATAAAAATACATCAATTATGAAGTATAGTTTATCATCTGTCCGGCCAATGTTTAGTGAACTTAGACTTCCCAGGTTAATAAGCGATGGAATGGTTTTACAAAGAGATATTATGCTCAATATATGGGGGTGGGCTATTCCGGGAGAAACTGTAACTCTGGTATTTTTAGAGAAATCCTATCAGACTATAGTTGGAGATGATGGAGAATGGCACATTTATATTCCGCCTATGGAAGCCGGTGGGCCATATACTATGGAGATCAAAACCAGTAAGAAAATTATATTGAGAGACATATTAATAGGTGATGTTTGGGTTTGTTCAGGTCAATCAAATATGGTTTTGCCTATGGCAAGAGTAAGTGATCTTTATGAGGAAGAAATATCACTTTCGTATAATCTTTTAATTAGAGTTTTTACCGTACCGGAAAGATATGATTTTAATGTTGAGTATGAGGATATGCAATCGGGAAAATGGGAGAATGCAAATCCTGAGAATATCCTTCATTTCACAGCTGCAGGGTATTTTTTTGCAACAGCACTAAATGAAAAGTATCACATTCCAATAGGACTAATTAATGCAAGTGTTGGTGGGTCTCCAGTGGAAGCTTGGCTAAGTATGGATTCATTAAAAAAATTTCCTGAACACAAAAACAAGGCCGATCAACTTAAAGATAATAATTATATTATACAGATGACAGAGAAGGATGAAATGATTCAAAATAACTGGTATGATAGTATTCTTCAAAATGATGAAGGTCTAAATACGGATGAAGAAAAGTGGTTTGATGAAAATTATAATGCTTTGGAGTGGAAATTAATGAATTTTCCTGCATTTTGGGAAGATGAAGGACTGGGACGCATAAATGGAGTGGTATGGTTCAGAAAAGAAATCCAATTAGGGGCTGAAATGGCAGGAAAACCAGCTAAGCTTTTGCTGGGAAGAATTGTGAACAGTGATTCCGTCTATGTCAATGGTCATTTAGTGGGAACAACGTCATACCAGTATCCCCCAAGAAAATATGCCATACCTGGAAATGTGTTGAAAGAAGGAAAAAACATAATAGTCATAAGAGTTGTAAATACTTCCGGAAAGGGAGGGTTTATTAAGGATAAACCTTATTTCATTAAAATAGCAGGTCGAACCTTTGACTTAAAAGGGGTATGGCAATACAAAATTGGAACGGTAGCAGAACCGTTATCGGAAAGCACATTTTTGACACAGATGCCATTAGGTTTATTTAACGGCATGATATCACCGCTAATAAAATTTTCAATTAAAGGCGTAGTTTGGTACCAGGGGGAGTCTAATGTTACAAGAGCGAAAGAATACTATTTGCTTTTCTCTGAATTAATACATGATTGGAGAAAAAAGTGGAATCAAGGTAACTATCCATTTTTATATGTTCAACTTCCAAATTACATGGAAGTTGAAGACAGCCCAGGAAAAGGGAAGTGGGCTGAACTTAGAGAGGCTCAGCTAAAGGCATTAAATGTTCCGAATACTGGAATGATAGTAGCTATAGACTTAGGTGAATGGAATGACCTTCATCCACTTAATAAAAGGGACATCGGAAGGCGATTGTCATTTTGGGCACAAAAACTAGCTTATGGGGATGATAAAATAGTTTGTTCAGGGCCAATTTATAAGGACATCAAAGCAAAAGGGCAAAAATTAATTATAGAATTTTCAAGCATTGGTAATGGATTAGTAGCTAAAAATAATAGTTTGGAGTGTTTTAGTATTGCAGGTAGTGATCTAGTGTTTATTAAAGCTAAAGCTTGTATAGAGGGAAATAAGGTTATAGTATGGAATGAAGAGATATGGGATCCTGTAGCTGTACAATATGCATGGTCTGATAATCCGGAAAATGCAGATTTATATAATAAGGAGGGACTGCCTGCGTCACCTTTCAGGGCGTTTTTATATTCAAAAAGATAAATACATGCTGAGTTAAAAAATTATACAAAAAATATTCAAGATTTCTCAGTGTCTATTTTCATACAAATACCTACGTTCTCAGTAATACTAAATTTAGATGTTATTTTTTTAAATAATGTTTTTTTGTAAAATTTATGATATTATATATTATAAATTTATACTTAGGAGGAATGTAGTTGGCTTTAAATATTGTACTTGTTGAACCAGAGATACCACAAAATACAGGAAATATAGTTAGAACATGTTCTGCAATCGAAGCAAATCTTCATTTGATTCGTCCACTGGGATTCTCTGTGGAGGATAAATATCTAAAAAGAGCTGGCCTTGATTATTGGTATGATGTAAATATAAATTATTACGATAGTTTTGATGAATTAAGGAATAAATATAATAAGGATATTTTTTATTATGCTACAACTAAAGGTGCAAAGATTTACTCGGATTTTGAATTTCCTGAGGATTGCTTTATAGTTTTTGGGAAAGAGACAAAAGGACTGCCAGAAGATTTACTTAGAGTAAATTATGAATATTGCATGAGGATTCCTATGAAAGGTGGTATCAGGTCACTGAATCTTTCTAATTCTGTTGCTATCGTAGCATATGAAATTTTAAGACAGCATGGATTTGAAGACTTAAAAGTTCAGGGTGAAATACCAACGATATGAAGAAAGCAGGGAGGAATTTGAATGGTTAATAGAGAAAGGATAGTTAATGAATTTATCGAACTGACAACTATTGATAGTCTTACACGTAAAGAAAGACAAATGGCAGATACATTAAAAACTAAGCTTGAAGCATCAGGATATACTGTCTATGAAGATAATACAGGAGAAAAAATAGGAGGAAATGCTGGTAATCTTATTTGCACTATTGAAGGTGATAAAAGTGCTGCCCCTATTCTTTTAATGGCACATATGGATACTGTGGTACCGGGTATTGGTAAAAAACCGCGAGTTGAAGGAAATGTTATAAAAACAGACGGAACTACAATTCTAGGCGGAGATGATGTTGCAGGTATTGAGTGTATTTTAGAATCCATACGTGTTATAAAGGAAGAGCAAATATCTCACGGAGATATTCAAGTTGTATTTACTGTCGCTGAAGAAGGCGGATTGTTTGGAACAAAAAATCTAGATTTTAGTAAGATAAATGCGAAATTTGGTTTTATATTTGATGATGGTGGTAACATAGGAAGTGTGTCAACTATTGCACCAGCGCAAAATAAAATAGATGTAATTTTGCATGGAAAAGCGGCACATGCTGGCATGGAGCCAGAAAATGGCATTAGTGCAATTCAGATTGCATCAGATGCTATTTCCAATATGAATCTTGGAAGAATAGATGAGGAAACTACTTGTAATATAGGTATAATTGAAGGTGGGCAAGCTACAAACATTATATGTGATAAAGTTACTATTAAAGCTGAATGTAGAAGTAGAGATATGGATAAATTGAAAGTCCAGACTCAGCACATGGAAGAATGCTTTAAAAAAGCTGCTGAGAAATTTGGAGGTAAATTAGAATTTAATAGTGAATTATTATAT
>CAYYEC010000249.1:0-6306 GCA_964470745.1 uncultured Eubacteriales bacterium
GTTTGAAATCAATAAAGTTTTAGCACCCATTCTAGAAGCTGATATTGCAGCTGCAATGCCCTCTGGTTCTTCTCCTATAATAACAACATCAAAATTATTGGAATCAAAAACAGTTTTTCCTCTTGCTAATTCTTCAAGTTTAATTCGTTTTTGTAACTGTGATTTTCCTTCCAGAACAGATTTAAAACCAAATTGATATGTTAATAAACCGATTACTAATATTAAAAAAAACTTTATAAGTATCTCTCTATTCATGATTTCCCCTTGTCATAAATCAGTGGACAGTTATAAAATTCCTCTCAATGAAACATGGGGACACACCACAGATTTTTGCAAAACAAAATATCTTACCTACTAATACTGCGTAGCAACTATTCTGCTAACGTGTGTTATCCTAGCTGCGGAATGTCCCCATGTTTCACTCTTACGTAAATATATTTTTCACTGTTTTGAGAAGCACATTCTTCGTAATATTGAGATTACTTAATTGTATAACTACCTCTTATCATTATCCACACTTTAGTAGTCGCTTCTATACCTCTGTAGTCATTTCTTGCTGATATAAGTAAACTGTTTAAAGGAACCTCTGCACCACTCTCAACATCCTTACCCGATGTTACGTTTGCCAATCCACCAAATTCTCCTACAAGTCCGGTAGCCGTTCCAGCTCTAACAATTATTTCTGCACCTGCTCCCGCATACAATTTCTTTCCAGCTTCAACTTCCACTACTTTAAATCCTTCATCGTTTTTTGTACCCTTTTCCAATTCCACAATTTTTTGATTCATAGTAAGCAATAATGTTGTCAATTCGTTAACTTTCTCAGTAAGTTTCTGAACCTTTTGATCATCTACAACTGTTGTAGTTGTATTCGCATTTGTTCTAGTGCTTGTTGTAGTGCTTGTCCCAGCTTTACTGATACTCTCTAGTATTTCACTAATCTTCGAATCCACATAGCTCTTCGTTACAAGCGGATCCTGTTCACTTCCCGGGTCTGTTGTTACCGCTTGTACAATATGTATTAATAAAAAACTAAAAATTAAAGTAAATACAAAAATAATGTATCTTTTTTTTGCAGTCCTCATCTTTTGTTAACCCCCGTTAATTAATTAAGACTTGAGAATTATTCAACTAAAGTTGTCTTCTTAATAACAACACTCTAGTGGTTTGTAAAGCCACTTCCTCTGTTTGTGGTTTGCTTACGATAAACTATAAACTTTACGAACCACTACCTTTAATATTTCCTTTTGTAAATAACTACCGCCATATGTAACCTTATCTTATATATCGATAAGTCCAAAGCTTGTACTTAATGCTTCATTTACTTTTTCCATTAATTCTTCATCTAAATGTCCAATTTTTTCTCTTAATCTTTTTTTATCAATAGTCCTTATCTGTTCTAACAATATGACAGAATCTTTATTGAGTCCATAATCTGCCCCACTTATCTCGATATGTGTAGGTAATTTTGCCTTATTAATCTGAGATGTTATTGCAGCAGCTATTACAGTTGGACTATATTTATTACCTATGTCATTTTGCACAATTAAAACCGGTCTAATTCCACCCTGCTCGGAACCAATAACCGGGCTTAAATCTGCATAAAAAATATCTCCACGTTTAATTAGCACTATACTTCCATCTCCCCAAGCCTTTCTTCATATTTTTTTTGCTGTTCGTTGTCCACATCAAAACACAAATTTGCCAATTTGATATTTATCTCCGCCATTTCTTGATAGCCTTTTTTCATTCTATCCCTCATCTCAATCTTTCGTCTCTCACGTAAATACAATTTCATAGCTTCGCGGACAAATTCACTCCTATTCATTTTTTCAACAGAAGCGATTGAATCGACTTCTTTTAACAAGTAATCTGGTAGACTTATTAATATCTTTTTTAACTCCGCCAAAGTAAAACCCCCAAAACTGAAGATATTGGAAAACAAGAATAGATATCCTTTGAAAATCTTTTCTTTATATTATATATATCATTATAATGCTTTTAATATTCATGGGTCAAATTAAAAAATTATTACGATATTAGAAAAACTCCTAAAATCCGCTATTTTCAGTATCTATTAATTTTGTATCCAAGATTTGCTAAGTAAATTTCAGGTGAGAGGCTATAGGCAAGCGGCAATGGATTTGTATTCCCTTATTGCCAATCGCCCTACTTTATATCAAATAATTCAATACATTTAAAACCTTTCCGTCTTTTAAATAAAATCTTGGAATTCTTTTACCAATGACACATACAACTTCATAGTTAATTGTACCAATTTGCTCTGCTACCTGCTCTATAGTTATCTCATTATCATTCTGTCTGCCAAATAAAACTACTTCATCACCTACTTTTACTTCTTTTTTAATATCTGTTACATCAACAAGGCATTGATCCATGCAAATTCTTCCTACAACTGGAGCGTATTCTCCATTTATAAGGACCCTGCCTTTCCCTGTAAGCAGCTTAGAATAACCATCCGCGTAACCTATTGGTATTGTTGCAATCCTTGAGGGTCTATCCGTAATAAAAATTCTACCGTAACTAATGCAAATATCTCTTTCTACATCCTTTACTAAAATAACATTTGCCTTTAAAGTCATAGCAGGTTTTAAATCTATTATACTCTTATCAACCTCATCAGAAGGATATAAACCATAAGATATAATCCCCGTTCTAACCATATTTAAATGCATTTCAGGGAATTCCATAGTGGCTGCACTATTTGCAACATGCTTTATAGGAATGTA
This sequence comes from uncultured Eubacteriales bacterium, assembly GCA_964470745.1. Classification (GTDB taxonomy): domain Bacteria; phylum Bacillota; class Clostridia; order DSM-8532; family CAYYEC01; genus CAYYEC01. The sequence continues at coordinate 2,751 of CAYYEC010000249.1, forward strand.
CACTCCAATTCTGTTTAATTCACTGCAAATGCTCATGAACTTCTCAAATTGCATATAAGTATAGCTTTTATCTTTTTCGTCTGCTGATGCAAAGTGAGTAAATATACCCTCTATTATAATTCCAGGTAGTTTACTGATTTCAACAACATTTTTTACAGCACTATATCCTGGCATAAATCCTACTCTAGTCATTCCTGTATCTATCTTTATATGAATTTTTACATTTTTTTTTAATTTTACAGCCGCATCCGATAATGCTCTTGCAAGATCATGACTAAACACTGTTTGAGTTACGTTGTTTTCCACAATCTCTTCAGCTCTTACTGGATCAGTATAGCTTAGTATGAGTATTGGTTCATCTATTCCGTTATTTCTAAGCTGTATTGCTTCATCAAGCATTGATACAGCAAGACGAGTTACACCACTTTTTAAAAGTGTCTTTGAGATATCCATTACTCCATGACCATATGCATCAGCTTTTACAACACCCATAATTTCAGCGTTTCTATTTGTAATTCTACGTATTTCCTTTATGTTATGAGCAATATTATCTAAATTGACTTCTGCCCAAGCTCTATTAAATTTGTAATCCATTGTTTTCCCTCAACTCTCAACCAGTTCTTTTATAATATACGGTATTTCCTCAACAACGTCACTGGCAATCAAACCATGCTCGCCCTTAATTTTCGCCATCCTGTCACCTGACGCTCCATGTATATACACCCCACAAATGGCCGCAAGTTCCGCAGTTACTCCTTGTCCAATTAGCCCTATAATTATTCCAGTTAGTACATCTCCTGTTCCTGCAGTTGCCATCCCTGCATTTCCAGTAGTATTAACATATATTGAACCATCAGGAATTGCTATAACTGTTCCTGAACCTTTAAGTACAGTTATAACATTATATTCAATAGCAAATTTTCTTGCTATATCAATTCTGTTATACTGGATTTCTTTAGCTTGTACTCCTAAAAGCTTTGCCATTTCGCCAGGATGCGGAGTTATAACTATTGGTGCCTTAGCTTTTTTTAAAATTGCAACCTCATTGCAAATTGAATTTAATGCATCTGCATCCAAAACTACTGGAATTTTTGATTTCAATATTATTTCCTTTACATTTTCTTCAACTCCGTCACTTATTGACAGCCCCGGTCCAACTGCAACAGCATCAACTTTTCCAACGAAATCAATTATTTGTTTTATTGATTCTTTAGTAAGATGACCAGATTTCTTATCTTCTAAAGGTACAGTAACAGTTTCTAAAATGTTCGTTTCGTATATCATGGTTAATGACTTTGGAACACCTAAATAAACAAGCCCAGCTCCCACTCTAAGTGCTGATTTTGCACAAAGACAGCCTGCTCCTGTCATCCCAATTGACCCTGTAACAATAAGTAATCTACCATAATCACCTTTGTTACTGTCATGGAATCTTTCAGGTATTGCACTCTTCACTATTTCCCTTTCAATATGATTTACATTTGCATTAGCTCTCTCATTCATTCTGTCCATCACCTATTTCTTTTGCCCAAAGAATTTTTTATCTAACTTTTCCAATTCTTCTCCGCCTAATAAATTATGAAAATATGAATAGATATCAGTATCATCTTGTGCCAGAGTTTCTCTTTCTTCCGTATATTCCTTGAGTTTATTTCTGCTTTCCTCAATAATCTTGTCTAACTCTTTTACTCTTTTCTCATTAGATCTAATCTTATAATATACCGTATTTACAGTTAACTCCAACAACTCTATATTTATTTCCCGTATGTCATCTGGTATCTTATTCAGCCTTGCATCAATTTTATTAATATCCTCATTTAGCTTTTTAACTTCCTTTTCACATCTCTGCATCTCTTCCCTGGCTTCAGCATTATTTTTCTCAAAAGCATCTTTTGTAAGCACCATAATTTTTTCTAAGTATTTCTTTTTCTGGGGTGAAATATTCTTTAACTCACTTCTTAATCTTGCCTCCTCTTTCATAAGGTCTTTTATTTTGTGTTCACATTTCTTAATTTCAGGAGGTATCCTTGTATTAGCAAAAAGATTCTTCCATCTCTCATCTAAAATTAAAATGGAAATATCATTTTTTCTTAGAACTTTTCGGTCAAATTTTATTTTTTTCCAAGCTTTTAAGAATTCAAACACATTAACCCCTCCAAAAAAATTCGCTTCGCTCACGGTAATGGGTAATAGGCAATGGGATAAAAACGGTATTGTCCATTTATCAAATTTTACATATATTCACACTTATTCTTTGCTGCATAAACGTATATATTCAAGTATCGCGTTTGTTGATTCAAATCTGAATTGTCCCCAATCCTTCCAGCTATCTTCAATATTTTCAAGTAAATGAGCAGCGTTCTTCAATTCATCTATTCCAGCTTCCATTACCTCAGCTACTTCATCATCGATTGCATCTACGAGAAGTCTTCCTCCTCTTTCTTTCATCAAAAACAAATAGGAATAAAAATATTCGCTATCATTTTCATAAATAAACCTAAGTTTTAGAACTCCAATAAAAGCATCTATTGATGTCTCAAGTCCTAATTCTTCTTTAACTTCTCTATGTACTGCGCCAATAATGTCTTCATCATGACTTATACCTCCTGTGGGTATTCTAAAAATCCCTTTTGGATATTCCTCACAAGTGATAGTTATTATTTTCCCATTTGGCCTTCTAACAGCAAAGACAACTTCCCCTCTTCTATCTATTTCAATTGTAGTTTTTAACTTATTAAAAAACTCTTCACTTATACATTCAATAGATATTTCCTTACTATAAGCTTTAGGATTTAGCTTTTTGCATATATCTAGAAACTCTTCTTCGTTAAAACTGTTCATTTTATCCTTCCTTCTGTGCTATCTCTTTTATAGTATTATAACTCATTGCATTGATAATCCGCAAGTAAATGTAATAACGATCTTCACTTGCCTTGGCGAAATGTGAAGAAAATTGTAATAAAAAAGTTACACTTTATTATACGACAGTGATATAATATAAACCGTGATTATAATGAAATATATATATAATTAAACTATTTTTTGTCATGTTTTGTTTAAAAATATTTTTCTTTTTGTCAAAAAAAGTAATTGTTTTTTCTACCATAACTTGCGATAATGAATATATAATGACTTTAGGAGTGAATTTATCATGGAAGCACAAGTAACCGCAAAAAAGCCAGCAGCAGGTTTCAAAAAGATTGCACTAATATCTTTAATTACTTTGAGTATTATTTTTTTATCACTAATTTTATTTTATTCTATTAATATTCTAAACTATGATAAGGTATATAGTGGAGTTTTTTTAAATAATCATAATATTTCTGACTATTCCAGATCTCAACTTGATGAATTTATTAATGAAAATTATACAAGTAAATTAGAAGACTTGTCACTTAATTTATTATATAACAATCATTCAGAAAATATGAGCTATAATGATTTAGAGGTTACAATTGATTCTGCTAATACTATTAAGGAGGTATTTAATGTCGGAAGGGAAGGTAGTCCATTTAGGAGATTATTATATATCATTAATCTAAAAAAAGAAAGTGTT
>CAYYEC010000250.1:0-6277 GCA_964470745.1 uncultured Eubacteriales bacterium
GTACTGGTTGATGAGAGAAGAGTTGTAAAAGATGATTTGGATATAGAGCTTACAACAAAGGAATATGATTTATTTTTATTCTTAATAGAAAACAAAAACAAAGTTTTTACCAGAGAACAGCTTATTAATAAGATTTGGGGATATGACTATATTGGAGATACACGTGCAATTGATGACCTGATCAAAAGGTTGAGAAAAAAACTTGCAAATGCTGAATCCAAGCTTGAAATTGCTACTGTTTGGGGATACGGATATAAAGTAATTGATGGGCAATAGGAATTTTTTAGGAACTTGATTGAGGTGATTTTTGATGAAAAAATCTATTATGAGAAAAATTGTTGTATCGTATTTGATACTTGTATTTATAACATTGAGTTTTGTTGGTGTATTTTTTAATCTGGTTATTAGAAACTATACTGAGAGAACAGCAAAACAAAATCTATTAAAAGAAGCTAGAACTGTTTATACCTTTATAAGGATCGATTTTAATTCGAAGGACATTACAGATTTAAATAAAAAAATTAAACTCAAAAGCGATTTGATTTCACTTAACAAACAAGCATTTTTAGATAGCAAAATTGCTATAATTTCAAGGGATACCCAGAAAAATGTAAAACTATTGTTTCCATCAGGTGAAGAGGCTCAATGGTTTAATAAAAATATTGTAAGCAATCTGGAATCTCATTTGCTTGATGAAGTGGGAAATGTATTTGAAGTGATGGTTAATGGACAAAAATATATTGGAGCTGTATATAGAGCTCCTGTTAGATTTGAAACAACAGAGAAAAACAAATTTTGGGTGGTTTTATATACTCCGGTTAAAGAAATATATGGATTGAATAAAGGTATAAGGCGTATGCTTTTTATTATACTTCTCATAACCGGGATATTTGCAATAGCTTATGGATATCTTTCAGCTAATTCAATACCCAAACCTATTGTAATGCTGATAAAGAGAGCTCAAATGCTTTCAAAGAGAGATTTTGATACAAAGATAAAAATAAAGACAGGAGATGAAATTGAAGATCTGGCAAACACAATAGATAAAATGGCAGTAGAACTTAAACAATACGATATTGCTCAAAAGAAATTTATTCAAAATGCTTCACACGAACTAAAGACGCCGCTTATGTCCATACAGGGTTATGCGGAAGGAATAAAAGACGGCGTATTTGAAGACAATAATGAAGCTTTAGATATAATAGTTGGAGAGACCTCCAGGTTGAAAAAGATTGTGGAAGAGTTAATATTACTTTCTAAACTGGAAACTATGGATGATTATTACAATTTTAATTTACAAAGTATGAATGAAATAATTAAAAAGAGCGTGGATAAAATTAATTCTTTGGTAATTAAGAATAATAAGAAGATAAATATAATGCTTTATAATGATGCAAAAATTACTGTGGATAGAGATAAAATTATTCAGGCACTTATAAATATTATTGGAAATTCAATTAGATATGCTAAAAATGAAATTAATATAACTACATCAAATGATAGAAAAGTTTTTGAGATAGCAATATCTGATGATGGAATGGGATTTGAGAATAATGAAGCTGAAAAAATCTTTGAAAGGTTTTATAAGGGGAAGAATGGAAATACGGGTCTTGGACTTGCAATTACAAAGGTAATTGTTGAAAAGCATAGAGGTACTATAACTGCCAGGAATAACGAGAAGGGTGGGGCCGAATTTATTATTAGATTAAATATCTTATAAGCTCATTAGATGGTTTTAAAAATAAGTGTTTTAATGTGTCTTAAATAATTATTTGACTTCAATAATTCTGAGAATTATAATTAATGTAGTTTTTGTATTTTGAGAGGAGTATTAGTTGTGGAACTTTATCAGTTATTAACGGTACTAATAATTTTTCCTTTAATCGCTTCATTGCTTTTATTTTTAATAAAAAAAAATTTTGTCAGAAGTATTATTCTAATAACTACAGCAGTAATTCTAATAGCTGCAGCAGTATTATTTTTTCTTGATATTATAGAAATTGATAATTATTCAATTCAAACAAATAATATTCCAATTGGATTTAGCTTTATTATAAAACTATTGAATCTTGTATTAATGGCCATAATAACATTAATTGGAATAAAATTAAGAAAATTTATAATTATATTTATATCATTTATTCAATTTATAGGATTAATACTTTTTGAATTATTAAGTAATTCTGTAGAACCTGAAACAGCATTTTACATAGACAATCTTTCGGCATTAATTATCTTAATTTCATCTTTTATAGGCTCAATATTACTTATCTTTTTTAGCAGCAATATTGGGACAAACCTACATATTCAAAAAATAAATTCATCAGCACAAAATAGAATAGCTGTTTTTGGCTTTATAATAATTTCATCTATAAACAGTATAGTAGTAGTAAATAATTTATTCTGGTTTTATTTATTCTGGAACATAAATACTTTAAGTGTTTTCTTGCTTGTGTATAATTCAAAGAGCAGTCAATCATCTAAATATTCCATAAGGACACTGTGGTTTAATCTATTGGGAGGTGCCGCTATTCTAACGGCCATTACTCTATTATATAGTAGTAAGAAGGTATTTACTTTTACAGAGCTGTTTTTAAGCGAAGAAAAAAGTATACTAGGTATTATAGGTGTAGGTGTAGCTTTGATTGCTTTAGCCGGATTTATAAAAATGGGGATGTTTCCTTTTCAAAGCTACATTGGAAGTGCAGTAGTTTCACCAATTCCTATAAGTGCTATTCTTTTTTCCTCATCCATATTAAATGCGGGAATTTATCTCTTGATGAGAATATCACCTCTGTTTTCTGGCATATTGATAGGGGAAATTATAGCTATAGCAGGGGCGTTTACATTTCTTACAGCTACCGGTAAAGCTTTATTAAAAAAGAATGGACGCAGTATTATTATGTATTCTGCTGTTGCTAATGGGGGATTAGTAATATGTTGTTTTGGTTTAGGAATTAATATAGGCTTTATATCAGCTTTTTTATTTACACTAATCTATGTAGTATCTACATCAGTTATTTTTATTACTTTGGGAGTTATTGCAGAAAAATTCAAGAGTTATGATGTTGAAAATATGCAGGGGATTATATGCACAGAACCTTTAATTGCTACAGTTATGGTAATAGGCATAATTTTGAGATTATTATCTTCTCTTGGATTACTTATATATGTATCCATAATAATAAGCATTCCACTAATTCTTATAATGCTGATATTAGGATGCGTTTTTGAATTTGTTTATTTTACAAAGTGGATAGGAAGTATTGTAACAATAGATATTAGAAATCGAGTTAAAAATGCACAAGACCCTTATCTTTGTGGTAAGAAATTAAAAGGTTCTAAAGAAAATGAGTTTATTGTTCGAAACAATTATTTTTCCAATTTGGTATTACAGCTAAATTATGAAGTCATTATAAACCTAATTGGCTGGGCTATAATACTTGTAATGTTCGGGGTTGTTATTTAGGGGTCTGTAACGTATGCTTTTTAGGGTGTGCAGACCACAGACAGAGGAAGTGGATTTGTAACACTTAAAATAGGATTATAAAAATGAAGTGTTACAAACCACTAGGGACGGGCTGAAAATTTGCGTCCCTATTATGTATTTATAGGAGAAAATTTATGAAAGTACTTCATTTAATCGGTGGTGGAGACGTTGGAGGAGCAAAAATTCACGTACTCACACTTATAAAAGAGCTAAGCAAAAGTATTAATGTAAAACTAATCAGTCTCAGACAGGGGGCTTTTGCAGATGATGCAAAAGCTATGGGTATAAATGTTGAAGTAATTAGAACCGGTAATATTATTAAAGATATTAATAAAGTAATAAATCTTATAAAAACAGAAAACTATGATATTATTCACTCCCATGGTGCAAAAGCCAACATGATAGGTGTTATAGCAAAAAGATTTACAAAGGTTCCGATTGTTACAACTGTCCACAGTGATTACAGACTGGATTACCTGCATAGTAAATCCAAGATGTTTTCTTTTGGACTTATAAATACGACTGCTATAAGGTTCGTTGATTACTATATAGGAGTCTCTCAAAACTTTAAGGACATGCTTGTGAAAAGAAACTTCAATGCAGACAAAATATTCACAGTTTATAATGGTATTCCTTTTGATGACGAAATACCTGAATATCCTAAAACTCAGTTTAGTAAAAAATATAATATCAAAATGGATGATGACGATATAGTAATTGGAATAATAGCCAGACTTCATCCTGTTAAGGGGCTGGGCGTTTTTTTAAACGCGGCAAAGCTTGTTCTGGATAAGCACACAAATGTAAAATTCCTTATTGCTGGCTCAGGAGATGAACTAAAGTCTCTACAAAATAAAGCTATGGCTTTGGAAATATCTAAAAATGTTCACTTTTTGGGCTGGGTAGATAATGCCTTTGAATTTATGAGTAATATTGATATAAATGTTTTAACTTCATTAAGCGAAAGCTTCCCTTATGTAATACTTGAAGGTGTCAGAGTTAAAAAGCCCACTGTTAGCAGCAATGTAGGGGGACTTAGTGATCTGATAGATAGTGGTGAAAATGGTTATCTTTTTCCCCCGGGAGATTATACAAAGCTTTCAAAATATTTAATAAACCTCATTGAAGATTCTAACTTGAGACAAACAATGGGTAATAAACTATATGAAAAAGCAAGTAAGCAATTTTCTCTAACTAACATGGGTAACACTCAACTGCAAATTTATCAATCCATATTAAAGAATTATTCAACCTTAAGTAATACTAAAGATTCCTATGACGTTGTAGTCTCCGGTTATTATGGATTTAAAAACAGCGGTGATGATGCTATGTTAATGGCAATTATTGAGAATTTCAAGAAATATAAACCTGACATAAAAATCATGGTGCTGTCAAAGAACCCAGCAGAGACAAGAAAACAATTTAATGTAAACTCAATAAATAGGTTTAATCTATTGGAGGTTTATAAAGTTATCAAGAAAAGTAAATTATTAATAAGTGGTGGTGGAAATCTAATCCAGGATGGTCTGACAAGTACCCGTTCCCTTGTATACTATTTAGGTGTCATGTGGCTGGCTAGAAAATTAAATAGCAAAGTTATGATTTACGCTAATGGAATTGGACCAATACATAAAAGAGGAAACCGCAGATTGGTGAAAGAAATTGTAGATGAAGTTGATATTATAACATTAAGAGAAGAAGAATCCTTAAAAGAACTTAAACTCCTGGATATAACTAAGCCAAAAATATTCATCACTGCTGATCCGGCCTTAACTTTAAATCCAGCACCCGAATTGGAAATAGATAAAATAATGCTTGATGAAGAATTAGTTGCAAAAGAACCTCTTATAGGGTTTTCATTAAGAAGATTGGATGGTAAGGAAAACTTCACCGATATAATTGCGCAAATAGCAGACTATACAATAAAGAAATATAAAGCTACTCCAGTTTTTATTACTATGCAGTATTCAAAGGACATGCCAATTATTAAAAATATTGTATCAAAGATGAAAGGTAAGGGGTACATCTTAAAAAGCAAATATAGTGTTGAAGAAATGCTGGGTATAATAAACAGAATGGACCTGGTTATTGGAATGAGGCTCCATTCGCTTATTTATGCAACGCGTATGGGAGTCCCCCTCATTGGACTTGCCTATGAACCCAAGGTTGAAGGGTATTTGAAATATATTAATCAAACTTCTGCCGGAAATATTAATGACTTAGAACTGGAAAATCTTAAACAATTGTTTGATGATGTATGGAATAGACGCAGTGAAATACGTGAAGAGATAAGTAAAGTGAAAGACGATTTGAGTATAAAAGCTGAGGATAATGCAAGAATTGCTCTGGAGCTAATAAAAGCCAAAAGCTAGTGGTCTGTAACGCATATTTTTTTAGGGTATGCAGACCACAAATCAAGGAAATAGATTTGTAACGCTTTGAATAAAACCATAAAAAAGAAGCGTCACAAACTACTAGTACAGCGTTCGACATTTATAGCAAACTTCAAAAATATATTTAATTGGCCGTACACCCATTTTCGATTTATGTCTACAAGCGTAACCAAGATAGTTAACTCTAACCAGGCATCCTCACGGCACACACTAGAAACTGCTTACCGCTGCTTTCTTCCGAACCTGACGGGGTTCACAGGCTAACGTTGCGCAAGACCCGGTTTTCATCGCCACTTTTCAAGGGCAGACCTTACAAGCAATAAACCTAGAATGGGAATTCAATCCTGCTATAGCGGATTGCAGGTGCAGGACACCGCTACCTCCCCATCTAGTA
>CAYYEC010000251.1:0-6248 GCA_964470745.1 uncultured Eubacteriales bacterium
ATTAAACTAGTAATTACGGGACCTAGCGATGAGAATCCGATTATCATCATCCACTCATTTAAACCTAATGAAACAGTTTTAAATACTCCCTGTAGGTATGGTATGTATACAGCAGATAAAATCATGGTTAAAGAACAAGCAACTGCTAAAATAAGAGCAATATTGTTTAGGAAAGGTATCTCAAAGATATTTTTCCGTTCCGACTTGCACTCAAAAACGTGTATCAACTGGGTCATTACAAGTGTTACAAAGCCACCTGTCCTTGCTGCATTTACCTGCCCGGTAAAGTTTAGTATTGTGATAAATACTGCTAAAGTGCAGACGGATATAAAAACACCTCTGAATATAATTAATCTTAATAGCCCATCCGAAAATATATTAGCCTTTGTTTTTCTAGGCTTTCTAAGCATTATATCATTGTCTGCCGGTTCCAAACCGAGCGCGATTGCCGGCAGTCCATCAGTAACTAAATTTACCCATAATATTTGTATAGGTAAAAGTGGAAGGGGCAATCCCATCAGCATTCCAATAAACATAGTTAAAACTTCACCAATATTACATGATAATAAGTATCTAATGAATTTTCTTATATTATTATATATAACCCTCCCTTCCTCAACTGCTGCAACAATTGTTGCAAAATTGTCATCCATTAATATCATTGAAGATGCTTGTTTCGTAACATCTGTACCTGTTATCCCCATAGATACCCCAATATCAGCTTCTTTTATTGCAGGTGCATCATTTACACCATCACCAGTCATAGCTACCACGTGTCCCAATTCCTTTAGACATTTTACTATCATTAGCTTATGTTTAGGCGATACTCTTGCATATACAGAAACTTGGTCAGCCACATTTTTTAAATCTCTCTCATTCATTTCCTCAAGTTCTTCACCAGTAAGTATTCTATCCCCTTCTGAGTATACACTAAGTTCCCTAGCTATTGCTCTTGCTGTAGCTTTATGGTCTCCTGTAATCATTATAGGTTTTATTCCTGCCAACTTACACTTTTGTACTGCACTAAATGCTTCTTTTCTTGGTGGGTCTATCATTCCAATAAGTCCAACAAATACAAGATCTGTTTCTGCTTCTGTCAATCCAGGATTATTGGTATTTACTTTTTTATAAGCAACACTTAATACTCTTAGTGCATCTGATGCCATACTTTCATTGGTTTGTATAATGCTTCTTTTAAGTACATTGTTTAGTGGAATAGTCTTACCTGATAAATAAATTCTGGAACACTTATTTATTATAATATCGGGCGCACCTTTTACAAATGATATTAGTTCACCATTTTGGTTTCTACATATAACAGACATACACTTTCGTTCAGAGTCAAAAGGTTTTTCATTAACTCTTGAATATTTTTTCTCTAACTCATCTCTGGATATTTGAGCCTTTTGTGCTGCAATAATTAAAGCTATTTCTGTCGGTTCACCACTTACACTCCATTTTTCCTCTTTAGACACCAGTGATCTAATTTTTCCCAATGGACTCATTGCACTTTCTGTAATTTTAGTAATACTCGCATTATTACATAAACTTCCGATTTCCAATGTAAATCTTATATTTCCCTTTTGAATTGGGTTTATCAAATTTCCTTTATATGAAAAATCTCCAACCAAACTATAACCATTACCGCCAACATCAATAATATTATCTCCAGAATAGATTTTTCTAACAGTCATTTTATTTTCCGTCAGTGTTCCAGTCTTGTCTGAACAAATTACAGTTGCACATCCCAGAGTTTCAACTGCCGGAAGTTTTCTGATTAATGCATTCTTTTTCATCATTCTCTGGACACCTATAGCAAGAGCTATGGTAACAATCGCTGGCAATCCTTCAGGAACAGCAGCCACAGCTAAACTGATTCCTGATAAAAGCATTTCAAATAAAGGTTCCCCTCTTAAAATTCCAGTTAAAGAAACAATAGCACAGATAAAAAGGCATCCTACAATTATGTATTTACCCAGGTTCTCCAATCTTTTTTGCAGAGGAGTCTCTTCATCCTCTATGCTTTGAATCATGTCAGCAATCTTGCCCATTTCTGTTTTCATGCCAGTAGAATATACAATACCTTTTGCCCTGCCTCCTGTTACTATGGTTCCCATAAAAACTAAGTTTGAAGTTTCATTGTTTTTACTCTTTTTATTCTTATTTCTATTTACAGTTTTTTCAACCGGAACAGATTCACCAGTCAATAATGACTCGTCTACATTTAAACTCTTGCACTCGGTCAAAATTGCATCTGCCGGTATCCTGTCGCCGGCTTCAAGGATAATCAGATCTCCAGGAACAACTTCCTCAGCTTCAACTACACTTAGTCTATTGTCTCTAATTACCTTTGCCGTAGGAGCTGCCAATTCCTTTAAAGCTTCCATAGTTTTTTCTGTTCTGTATTCCTGTACAAAACCTAATATAGCATTTATAACAACAATAGCTATTATGGTTATTGCTTCTGTCATTTCACCCATGAAAATAGATATGGCTGTTGAGGCTAATAGTATTAAAATCATAAAATCACTGAACTGCTCTAATAATATTTTAATGGCAGAAATCTTTTTCTTTTGAGTTAACGTATTTGGTCCATGTCTTTGAAGTTTTTCTCTTGCTTCTTTTTCGCTTAAACCGGTATGTTTTTTAAATTTACTACCAAAACTTTTAAGCATTGATTCTTCAATACTCAACTTTATCACTCCTTTTCTCTTACGCATATACGTTGCACAAAAGAGTTACATGGAAGAATCGTGCAACATATAAATCAAGGTATATGGTTTTGCAATATCTGAATTATGAATGTAAAAGGTTTATTGCAAAACATATAGTATATTATTCAAATAATTTTTTAAATAGACCAAACTATGGCATTATAGATGTCGAACGCTATAATTAAATTTTAAAGTGTAGTTCCACATCTATATTATCTAACACCTAATTTGTACATAAATTCAATTTTATTGTTTGTTATGTATAATTAACACTTCTTTAAATCAAATCATATAATACAAATGCAAGATATTAAGTTAACTTATTTTATTAAATAAATGTAATGGATTAAGTTCGAAACATATAGAAGAAGAATCGGGGATGATACATATGATTTTATCAATTGTGTTACTTGCAATTTCCTTAAGTCTTGATGCTTTTGGTGTAGGAGTTGAATAAGAAGAATAAAAATACCTATATTATCTAAAATGCTTATTTGTGTTTTTTCAATATTATATTCTGCTGCTGCACTTTCATTCGGTAATTCTATTTCAGCCTTTATATCACCAGTGATCTCAAAGGCTATTGGAATCTGTATATTATTGTTTATGGGTATTTGGATTATCATACAATCAACTATAAAAAAAGAAAAAGAAGATAATAAGCTTAAAGAGATTTCAAAAGAAGATAAAACATTGTTCAAGATAGCAATAAAATCATTTGGAATAACAATCCAAGTAATAAAAAATCCTGTTGAAGGAGATTTGGATCATTCTGGCAGCATTGATATATCTGAATCATTACTTTTAGGATTAGCATTATCTGTAGATGCTATTGGTGTGGGAATTGGCAGTGCCTTATCTGGATTTAACTCAATATTTATTCCCTTTGCTGTAGGATTGTTTCAATTATCATCAATTTATGCTGGAACTTTTTTAGGTACAAGATTTGGATCTCTAAAGAATATAAATAAAAAATTATTAGCTGTTTTACCAGGAATACTTTTGATTTTATTAGCTTTATTTAGAATATAAATCGAGGCAAGAACCGTCCCCTCTTGCCTCCTACCCAACTCCCAACACTCTTACATAATCTACTTTTGGATCTGCTGTACCTTGAAGCTCACAATCCTGCTCTTTAAGTATCTTTACATAGTCAATTATTTCCTGAGTAATTCTCTCGCCCATACAGACTACAGGTATTCCTGGCGGATATGCCATTACCATTTCTCCAGCTATTTCACCTTTTGCCTCTTCAAGTTTAACAGCCTTTTTATAACTATAAAAAGCATCTCTAGGAGATACAATCATTTCAGGGTCATGAGGAATTAAGGTAGCATTTGATACTTCCTTAACCTCTGATTTTGAGGCTATATCCTTCATTGCATCAACAAGCTTTTCCATATCGTCTTTTCTATCTCCTAAGCTTACTATTGCCAAAATGTTATATAGGTCTGATAATTCAATCTGAATATTATATTCTTTTCTAAGCTTTGATTCTATTTCATATCCTGTATAGCCCAAAGCTCTTACATTAATACCAAATTTTGTTTCATCAAAATCGAAGCATCCAGGTCTTCCAACCATTTCTCTGCCAAAAGCATATAAGCCATCAATCTTATTTATCTTATCTCGTGCCCATCTTGAAATATCTAAAGTCTGTTCAAGCATATCACTTCCAATTGTAGCTAATTGTTTTCTTGCTACATCTAGTGAACACATTAATAAGTAAGATGCACTGGTTGTAAAGGTTAGATTTAATACCTGCTTCACCTTCTCAGGTGCAATCATATTACTTCTTAATAATAAAACAGAGCTTTGAGTCATTGAACCTCCAGTTTTATGAAGACTTACTGCACTCATATCTGCTCCAACTTCCATTGCTGTTAATGGAAAGTCATCATGAAAAGACATATGAGCTCCATGAGCTTCATCGATCAATACAGCCATATCATGCCTATGGGCTATTCTCACAATTGATTTTAAGTCCGAAGCATGTCCATAATAAGTAGGATTCATCAAAAAAACAGCCTTAGCATGTGGATGCTGCTTTATTGTATTTTTAAGGCTTTCTTCCGTAATACCCATTGCGATTCCTAGCTTATTATCTATTTCGGGATGAACATATACAGGTATAGCACCACTTAGAATTATTCCACCAATAGTAGATTTATGAGCATTACGAGGAAGTATAATCTTATCTCCAGGTTGACATGCACTCATAATCATAGCCTGAACTCCAGCCGATGTTCCATTTACCAGAAACCAAGCGTTTTCAGCACCAAAAGCCTGAGCCATAAGCTTTTCTGATTCCATTATTACTCCAGTAGGATTATTGGCAAAATCCAGATCCTCCATACCATTAGCATCCATTTGTAACGCTCTCTCGCCTATATACTCTCTTAATTCCTCTATTCCTTTCCCCTGCTTATGCCCAGGAACATGAAAAGGAGTAACTTTATCATCAACATATTTCTTTACTGCGTCAAACAGTGGCGTCTTTTTTTGGTCTAATCTAAGCACACGCATCCCTACCCTTAATTAATTGACAATTAGAAAATATTTATTAAACAAATGAATTATAGTGAATTTTCGTTCAAAAGTCAATTATTTTATTTTATAAGTCAAAAAGGGACGGTTCTTAATTGACACAAATTCTTGTGTCAATTAAGAACCGTCCCTTTTCGGCTCAAGAACCGTTCCATTTTTGACTCACATTAATAATATTATCCATCATAACAATCTCTTTTAAAACATTGTCAATGTTTTGGTTTGCAGATACCTCTAAATTATATTCAATTGTAATTTCTCCATTTATCTCATTTTTTAAATCAATATAATCTACAATAATGTTATTCTTATCAAACAGCTTTCGTATTACATTAATTTGTCCCATAGCCTTAGACGCAGTTACTATTACTTTACAAAAATTTCTTTTACTTTGCATATTTTTCTCAATATTCTTTAAGGATACTAATGTTATATATACTAATACTGTAGCAAAAATGGCTCCAGAGTAAAAGCCAATACCAATTGCTATTCCAACACATGAAACTGTCCAAAGACTTGCAGCTGTTGTCAAACCTCTAACATTTACTCCTTGAACAATTATTGTTCCGGCACCTAGAAATCCTATACCACTTATTACCTGTGCCCCAAGTCTCGCTGGATCTAAGGTTGTAGCTCCACCATATTTTTTAAAAATATATTCAGATGTAATCATAATTAGAGCAGCACCTACACACACTAGTATGTGAGTTCTAAAGCCTGCTGGTCTATGAATATGCTCTCTTTCATACCCAATAGCACCTCCCAAAATACATGCAAGAACCAGTCTTAAGATTACGGGTAGATATACTGACATTTTATGTAGTAAAAATAGTAAAATATCTTGCACCTATTACACCTCAGATTATACAGATTTAATAACTAATACTGATAATTATATCACACATTATATTTATTAAAACATAAATATAATGTGGGTGCATAAAATTTATATGACCCATCTTATGTATTATTACCGTCTGATTTACA
>CAYYEC010000252.1:0-6247 GCA_964470745.1 uncultured Eubacteriales bacterium
ATAATAAAATTTGAAGATGTCTCTTATGATAGCAAAACAATTGAATCAAAGCAGCAGTTGAAAAACTTTTTTTTAAATAACAAAATAAATATCCCTACAATAGAAAGGTTAAAAAGAATAGAAAGCATAATGCTGGATAGAATTATTCCCCTGCAGAAAGAAAAATTACCAAAAATTGAGAAACTTGTTGAAAAAATCGGCGGACACGAATTTGAAATAAAATCCTTCAGCCGGCTGCTTTCTATAAAAAAAACTAAGACCTTCAAAAATCAAATTAAAAAATTTTCTGAAATTAACTACCATCATGTTTATAGTATACTTTTTGAAAAAGAGGGCTTACTGAAAAAACTTGCTCATGGGTTGAGGTTGCCAGACAATATCGAACAAATAATAACATCTACAATAAAAAATCTTAAAAATGGTATTATAAGTTACGATGATTGTTCCCCTCTCATATATCTGAAATTAAGACTAGCTGGCAGCAAGCAATTTTCAAATATAAAACAGGTGGTAATAGATGAAGCACAGGACTATTCACCTATCCAGTATGCTATTTTCAATTTGTTGTTTAAAAATGCCAGCTATACTGTTTTAGGAGACCTTAATCAATCAATTGATAAAAAATCCGATTCTTCATTATATGATAAAGTAATTGAAATATTAAACAAGAGAAAATCAGTAAAACTATCATTGAATAAGAGCTTTAGATCCACTTACGAAATATGCTCCTTCAATCAAATTTTATTAGATAAAAAACAAGATGTGGTATCAATTGAAAGACACGGGGAAAAACCCATGATAGTATACAGGGATACCATTGAGGATATTGAGAGAAAACTAATTCAAGATATTGACTCTTATCTGGAGCAAGGATATGAATCTATTGGAATTATATGCAAGACGGCTTTAGAATGCGAAAATTTGTATTCTAAAATAAAAACTTCTAAAAATAATATAAATTTAGTAAACTCAGCGGTAGAAGAAATAGAAAATGGTATTACGGTTATTCCGACATATATGGCCAAAGGATTGGAATTTGATGTGGCTTTAGTATATAACGTATCACAAGACAGCTATCATACAGAATTTGACATAAGATTGTTGTATGTCGCTTGTACAAGAGCACTGCATAGACTAAATCTTTATTATACAGGGGTAAAAAGTCCTTTTATATAATACCACTTTTTATAAGCATATTAATTTGAGTTTAAAGTATTATAATACTTTAAACTCAAATTAATATAATGTCTCCCAACACCAATCAATAATGAACGTATTGGAAAATAAGTGTCGATGAATTACTCGTCAAAATACTGGTACATGCTTGACCCTATCTGCCTCGCACAACTTGGACATACAAGCACTCGTCTTCCCATAGCGATACTGACACTGCATAAATCATCACGTGGACAAAACTTTCCACACTCGTCACATCTCTTTAAATCATCAAGATCATTTTCTTGATAATCATCGTCAAGATAATCTTCATCATCCAGGTAGTCATCTGAAAATCCCATTTTCGCCCCTCCTTCTGTAATAAATTTACATTAATTCGATATACATTTTCTATATTAAATCTCATAAGCCATATGAAAAAATAATATTAGCCCTCATATAATTTACAAAATATCCGGATAGAAAACTCATGCCGTACATATCAACATATTATCAACCAGATACTCGGTCAGTTCTCGTATAGTCCTATTATTAACAATCATAATAGGCTCTATTCTATCTCCATAAGCTTCTTTCAATTTATGGTGCATTAGCATTACATTAATAGAATTCAACCCATACTCACTTATATCAGTATCTATATCTATTTCATTTTCACCTGTCTTTAATATTTTCGCCACCAGAGCAACAATTTCCATACAAATCTTTTCTTTATCCTGCAATTGTGCTTCCAATGCAATAGGTTTCACAGCTGATAATATGTTATTTTTTTGCTTTTTTACAATCTCTGACCTATCCAGGTAATCCAATAAATCCTTAATGGTTTTACAGTTTATAATAGTCATAGGATCCAGACAGTTTCCGAATTCCTTGCATAACTGCATAACCAGTTCCATACTATCAAAGTACTTGAGCGACATTTCCTTTTCTACATCAATTTCGCTTTCTTTAATATTTAAAATACCGGCTACCATCCTTATAAGTTTTTTCTCTATATCTAAAAGTCCCCATTCTCCATCATCAGTTTTACCGGAATTTATTTCCTGTTCTACAAACTGGTGATGTGTTTCAGCATTTTGTAAATATCCTTTTTTTACCTGTACGGATTTTTCAATACTAGAATTCTCTACCATTAAGTCATTATTGGTATTAATCCAGTACCTTTTTTTCGAAAATTGGCGTCCAGGTAATGAAATACGCATGGGCAATTCCCCGGTATACAGGCAGCTCCATTCTATATTTGCACCAGCTACCCATAGCTGTGCAATTTTTTCTAAATTTCTGCCCTTTATAATAAATTTAAGAATTTCTGCCCCATCATTTCCCCCCATAAGTATCTTTAATGCTTTTTCTTCATTTTTAATATTTCCTGTATACAATCGTTCAATATTCTCTTCTCCTTGGCAGTACAAGGTCAATTTATGACACAGCTCGCTAATGCTTTCAGCAACAACTGCCAGCCTTTCTTTCATAGGCTCTCTTCCCACCTGTAATGTATATGCAAAATTTTTGAATGAAAAACCAGTATTTATCACATTTTTATTCTTCAAAAAACCAACAATTGTTTCGGCATACACTTTGAGCATTTCTTCATTTTTGGCAGATAATACTATCAACCTGGAAGATGATTCATCCTCACTTTGCACCGCACTATCCAATACATCTGGCACATACTCTTCTATTATAACATGTGCATTCGCTCCTCCTGCACCAAATGAACTCAATCCGGCTCTTCGCGGGTATCTTATTTCTCTTCCGTTTTCCATTATTACTGGCTGAAGCCAATCATCCAGTTCTTTCTGCACATAAAACGGGGTGTTTTTAAATTCTATTTTCGAATTTAATGTATCTGTATGCAAGGATGGAACAAGCTGCTTATGCTTCATCTGAAGGATAAGTTTTGTCAGCCCTGCAATACCTGCCGCAGATTCCAGATGTCCAATATTGGATTTAAGTGAACCGATTGGACAATACTGGGTAGTTTTTGTATAGCTTTCATACGCCCTTGTCAAACCTGCAATTTCAATAGGATCCCCCAGTGACGTACCTGTCCCGTGGGCTTCCACATAACTGATTGTTCGTGGGTTGATTCCTGTTCTTTTCAATGTTTTAAGGATTACTTTCGACTGGGCTGCAGGATTCGGAACTGTAAAACCACTTGTTTTTCCTCCAGCATTTATTAAAGACCCCTTTATAACCGCATAAATATGATCCTTATCTGCTATTGCCTGCTTAATAGGCTTGAGTAACACCACACCAACACCTTCACCGTCTACAAATCCATCCGCCCCCTCACCAAAGCTCTTGCACTTATTATCAGCCGTAATCATATTCATTCCTGATAATCTTTGGTAATGTATAGGGTGTAGAATCAGGTTTATGCCACCGGCAACTGCTATCTTACACTCCTTACGTTTCAAGCTTTCACATGCCAGATGAAGAGCAGTAAGAGAAGATGAACAGGCCGTATCTACTGCAAGACTTGGACCATATAAATCAAAGCGGTATGACAGCCTGTTTGGAATAGCCCAGTGCGATGAATGCGCACCAGTTAGATGTCCCTTGCCATAGGCCTCCCCACTTAAAAATTCATAATTACTGTTCATTACCCCCACAAAAACCCCGACCTGACGCTCAATTTTGTCAAATTCCTGATTTGTGTAGCCTGCATCCTCAAAGGCATTCCATGCGGTTTCCAAAAACATACGTGCTTGGGGATCCATATCTTCTGCATCTCCGGGTGTTATGTGGAAGAACAGAGGATCAAATTTGTCTACATCATTAATAAAACCTCCCCATTTACTGTTAATTGTATTCTGGTAGTCCTTCCAATTCCAGCGATCTTGCGGAATTTCAGTTATGCTGTTTACACCGTTTTTCAGATTTTCCCAGAATTCTTCCAATGTATCCGCCCCAGGGTATCTACCACTGACACCAATAATGGCAATATCATCTTCTTTTATTGCTGGTTCAACAGATTGTTTATATTTTTCAGAAATATTGTCTTTATTAAATTTCTCACAATTAACAAACGACGTTTGTACGGGTTCTGTATATACAGTTTGTCCTTGAATCTCATGTACTCCGCCATTTTTCTCTTGTTTTATTCCAAACATCTTGTTCAACACAGGAGCGTGCTGTGACATAAAATAGTCAGATAGCTTTTCAACTGTCATGTATTCAAATATAAGGGTGGATGGAAGCTTACCAAAATCATCCTCAAAACGCTTAACTATTTTTAATCCTACAAGCGAATCAACTCCATATCGCTCAAAAGTAGCATTATTATCAATCTGTGTTTTATTAATTTTTAAAATCTCTGAAAATACCCCTTTTACATACCCCAGTGTTTTTTCACGTATCACTTCCCGTGGCAACTGCCCTACATTTAATTCTGGAGTATATTTTTTTTCACAGGTTGTATTTTTTGAAATTATCTTCATATTTTTTGACACATCCTTTTTAGTTTCATTCACATCCTCCGTGTTTAATGATTTGATTCTGGTTTCACCGTTACTTTCCCCAACAATTATACACTGGGTGGACTGTTCCGTCCCCGTGGCAGGAAGTCCAAATGTTTTAATATGTTTGATTCCATTCCACTCCAAAATATCTTTCCACCGTAAAGCATTTAATAAAGGTGAATTGGGCAGACGATTCTCTTTATCCTCAAAACGCCACCAGCCTTCTGTCAAACCAAAGGTTAAATCTATAAAATTGTGTCTCTTTGTTACCTCATTGATTATAAAAATCCCATTAGTCTTTAAATGTCTCTTTACATGGTTTAAAGTCCCATTAATCCGCCTGGTTGCATGAATGACATTTGTGGCAAATACAAGGTCGATGCTGTTGGGTTGGCTTCCCTGCTCTTCTAAAGGCTTTTCGACATCAAGAACACGAAAATCAGCAAAAGGGTAATTCGCTGCATATTCGCTTCTGCCATATTCAGTGAAGCCCGAAGAAATATCAGTATAAATAAATCTAACATTTTCCTTGTATTTATTTATTGCTTTAAGCACAAACCCACTCGTACCCCCGGTACCTGCCCCGAGTTCCAGAATATTAATTATTGCCCCAGGATCGTGTTCGAGCCTTTTTTGAACATACTGCGTAATAATATCAGCTACAAGAATATTAAAATAGTCTGCAACCGCAAAACCACAATAAATACCCTCAACAAGAGACATGGAGCCCCCAGGGAACATCACTTCCATATAATTCTTACGTCCGGTAAGTAATTGTGGGTAATTATTTAAACAAACTTTTACAAGATTTACATGAGGAGATATATGTGGAAACTCCGCTACCAACTGTTCCTTTCTTTCTTCAAGGGTCTTTATTTTACTGATAGTATTAGCGGTATCAACCATAGAAGAAGTGGTGACAACCCTGCCATTTAAGCTGGTATCCAGTACCAGGAAGCCTCCCCTGACCAATATATCTAGCAATACATTCATCAAGTGGCTGTACTGGTCAATAATCCCCATATGTTGTTTTAATACATCCTGTTCATAACGTTCTCCGTTCTTCAAGAAAACTCCCATTTTCTGGAAAGTATGTAATAACATATGCTGGCACCATTCATCAACCTGTTTAAATGCCACCTGGTTCTGATGAAGTTTTAAACCGTCATAGTTACAGGAAACAGGGAGTGAATTTGTAAAAACTGATGGAATGCTTTCTTCAAACAATTCCCTGTAGTATTCCCTGCTAATTCCAAGTCTTTGCAAGGTAGCATCCTCTCCTTTTGCAACTACAACCTGCTGGGTCCTATATTCATTTGCAAGTATTCTTTCTATAGCCTCCATCCCTTCTGGTGGTTCAATAGAATATACCCCTTCTTTTCCCAGCTGTGAGTTATACATATCATTAGCAACAATGCCCACACTTCCCCAGTATCCCCAGTTTATAATTTTTACCGGGTAGGTTTGGCACTGTTGAATATAATATGCATAGGCATCAATAAAAGTAGATGCTGCTGCATAATTGCTCTGACCTGCCTGACACAGAAAGGATTCAGCCGATGAGAAAAACATCATAAAATCCAAATTCTCATGTTTTAGCACATAAT
>CAYYEC010000253.1:0-6225 GCA_964470745.1 uncultured Eubacteriales bacterium
CCTTCAGCCTTTGGTTAATTTTAACTGTACACCGTCAGCTGTCAACTGTCAACAGTTTTTTACAGTCCTAACTTACAACTTTTGATTTGTCTTATTTCCAATTGAATTTCCTTTTCAATTCTAACAATATCATTCTGAATATCTTCATAGGTTTCTGCACTGTTTATTCTGCTTCTATTTTCCTGACGAGAAGTACTTAAATTACTGTATCTTTTGGACTGAGATCCTTTATAAATACCTCTATTCTGCCTATACTTTGATCCGCTTTTATTTTGCTTTTTGTTAAAATTATTTTTCTGTCCCTGACCCACGTAAGATTCCTTATTGTTTTTTACCTGCTGATTTTCACTTTTATTTACCATTTTATACCTCCTAGAAGTAAGAGCTTACGGAGCATAACCCATTATCCCTCTTACTGATATTTCCCCAGACAACACTTCTCTCATTTGTCCATCATCACATTCAATTATTAACCTTCCATCACCTAAAACGTCAACTGCTTTACCTATGTACACATATTCTTTAGATTCAACTCTTACTTTTTTTCCCATAGTCACAGACAATGCCTTCCACATATTAATTATTTCAGAGGTTTTTCCTTCTTTGATCATAAAATATATTTCCTCTAATTGTAATAATACTTCTTTTATTATATCGCTTCTATTTATAATCTTTTTGTCTAATGTATTTATTTTAAGTGAAGTTGCTTTGTCTTTAATCTCTTCATCAAAATCCTGCTCATCCTGATTAACATTTATTCCTATACCTAAGACAATAAAATTGACCCGCTCAACTTCAGCGTTCATTTCAGTTAAAATCCCACAGGTCTTTTTCTGATTTAGTATTATATCATTAGGCCACTTTATTCCCGTTTCTATTCCAGTTGAAATTTTAATTGCTTTAGATACTGCTATAGAAGCTCCAAGAGTTATTATGTGAATATCTTGAGGTGCAATCTGAGGCTTTAAAACTATAGACATCCAAATACCTTTATTTTCTGCTGACTGCCATGTTCTACCTAATCTTCCTCGTCCTAAGGTCTGACTATTTGCAACTATTAAGTATCCTTCTTCACAACCTTCATATGCAACTTTTTTTGCATATTTATTTGTTGAATCAATTTCACGGAAGTATTCTATCCTGTTTCCTATTATTTTTGTATCTAATCCATACTTTATTTCATACTCATTTAAGATATCCTGTACAGGTACTAATTTATATCCCTTTTTAGAAAAAGATTCAATAGAGTAGCCTAAATCCTTTAACTGCTTAATATATTTCCAAATAGCTGTCCTTGATACTCCTAGTTTTTCACTTAATTCTTCTCCTGAAAGATACTCTTCTTTACTTTCTCTTAGTTCTCTTAATACTAAATCCTTCACTATCCACCTATATATTTCCCAATAAAGATAAAAAATTAATTTTCATCAGCATCGCTCTACTACATATTTTTAAAATTTCTCCATATTTGGAATTTTAATCGCAATAGTTGTTTGTTTTTCATTGTCAATAAATAAAGCAATCTTTTTTTCCATATCTTCTATTTTATCAATTTTTCTGATTTGTGCAAGTCTACAATAGAAATTGTAAAGCATTGCATCAGTAAAATTTTCATTTTCTTCTTTATACTTTTCTATAATGTTATTTAAGTATAACTCCTCTGAATCACCAAATAGAATAGGAGAATCCAATCTTTTGTCAAGTAACTTTATTTGCCCCCCAATAGCGGTACTTGTGATCAGGCACTCCGGAATTCTGTATAATCCGAAGATATAATCATTTATTGGCTTTATTGATTCAAAATACTGTTCCATAACCTGTGGATAGTTCAATCCCACATCATATAAATATTTATCAGCAACATAGCAATAATTACAATCCAATTCCAGCTTTAGACATTTGAAATTCTGGGAATTATATTTCACTAAATCATCCTTTGGATTTAATAATGCCGACAAACATTTTTTCATGCTTCCACCTAGTTCTACCTCTTTGTCAAACCATTTTGAAAGCTTTATCCCACACTCAACTGCATTTGCTATTTCTTCAA
This sequence comes from uncultured Eubacteriales bacterium, assembly GCA_964470745.1. GTDB lineage: Bacteria > Bacillota > Clostridia > DSM-8532 > CAYYEC01 > CAYYEC01. The sequence continues at coordinate 2,051 of CAYYEC010000253.1, forward strand.
CAGGCATATAATAGTAAACTTCAACCATTTTTACCTCCCTAGTAGTTTATAAAGCATCAATTTCATGGTTCTATAAAAAAGCTTTATAAATCTACTTCCTTGATTTGTAGTCTGCATACCCTGAATTATATACTTTACAGACATCTAGATTTAAGTAACTCTCAAATATATTTTTTATAAAACTTAACACCATCTTTTTCTTCACAATTTTCTATTAATCTATCTATATCAAAATCTAAAGAGTAATCTTTAATGTCCTTTAAAGGAACCAACACAAAAGCTCTATTCCTCATTCTCGGATGGGGAACAGTTAGTTTTTCATGATTTATCTTTTTCTTTCCAAATAAAAGTATATCTATATCTATTGTTCTGGGTCCCCAGTGGATTTCTCTTTTTCTTTTAAGAGTCTTTTCTATACTTTGTAATCTATGCAATAATATCAAAGGCCCTAATGATGTTCTAATATGTATAATCATATTCAAAAAATCACCTTGTTCTAGAAAACCTACAGGTCTTGTCTCATAAATGTCTGATGTACTTACCAAGTCCACTTCTTCTAATTCACTTATTTGCTTAATTGCTTCATTTATGTATTCTTCTCTATTTCCAATGTTAGACCCTAACGCAAGTATTACATCATGGGATTGCATTATTCTTTCTCCTTATTTCAACACACATCCAATCAAACTTTCCGTTAATTGGCGCTTGAGGTTTTCTTATTGAAACCAAAATCTCACTAATCTTTTTATATTTCGACAATATTTCCTGGGAAATACAATGAGCCAATCTTTCAATAAGTCGAAATTTGTTATTTTGTACTATATTTTTTATTATATCATATATTTCGGCATAACTCACCGTATCATTCAAATTATCAGTTTCTCCTGCCTTTTCCAAGCTGCAATAAAGCTCCACATCAATATTGAATTTCTGACCCAATATTTGCTCTTCTGGTAAAGCCCCATGGTATGCATAAAACTCCATATTCTTTAAAACAATTTTGTCCATATCTTACTCCTAACTTTACGAAAGTGTGTCATGGGAACAGGTCCAAGGATTTTTGCAACAAAATATCTTACCCAAATATACTGCGTAGCAATTAATTCTGCGTACGTAGGCATCCTCTCTATGGAATGTTCCTTTTTCTTAATTCTCAACTCTCAATTCTCAATTGCCTTTCACACTCTCACCATAGCATCCGTCATCCTTGCAACTCTTGTCATTTCTTTTACATCATGTACTCTAATAATATCAGTACCACTTGCAATACCTAATGTAACTGTTGCAGCTGTTCCTTCCAGTCTCTCACTAACAGGTAACTCCAAGGTGTTTCCTATAATTGATTTTCTTGATGTTCCAAGCAATACAGGCAAGTTCAATGTATTTAGTTCTTTCAATCTTCTCATAACCTCTAAATTCTGTTCAAGAGTTTTACCAAAACCAATCCCAGGATCTATCACCATACTTTCTCTTCCAATTCCTGCTTTTTCACCTATTTCCACACTCTTTCTCAAGAATTTTATTATATCACCCATTAATTCTTTATATTCTTTATTCTCCCGATTGTGCATCATAACAATGCCAGCGCCATATTTTGCAACAGTTTCAGCCATATTTGGATCTCTTTGAAGTCCCCATACATCAATTACTATATCTGCTCCAGATTCTAAAGCTTTTTGGGCTACTACTGCCTTTGAAGTATCTACAGAAATAGGAACATCAGTTTCATTTACAAGTGCCTTAATTATGGGAACAACTCTTCCTATCTCTTCAAGAGAATCTACAACTTTATGACCGGGCCTTGTGGATTCCCCACCAACATCAATAATGTCGGCTCCTTGCTCCACCATTTCTTTTGCTCTTTTTACAGCTGACTCTATGCTATTATAATTACCTCCATCTGAAAAAGAATCGGGAGTAGCATTTAAAATACCCATAATATAAGTTTTTTCTCCAATAGGAAGCTTAAATTTCTCACATATCAAGTGTTTTGGCTTCCCCTTCTCTACACCATTTAATACTCTATCTATTTCATAACCTATTTCCTTAAGATATCCTGATTGCGTATTTAATTTGTATAATAATTTATTGTACTGGCTTAAATTTCCCATTAAGAGCACATCTGAGTTTTCTATACTACAATTTATGACTCCTCGGTGGACTGCAGCGTCTCCCCCCTTACCCAACATCTCCTGTTTTAAGATATTTGCATAACAGGGACTGATGTTTTCCAGCTTAATTGCTACATTTATTGCTTTAGGTGAAAGCCAGAGTATTGCCTCTGCATCAACTTGAATTTTTCTAATTTCTTCTTTAGCCGTATGCATATCATTAATATATAAAATCCTTGCGTTTATCATATTCCTCATCCTCTTTTAATATATTCTAAACTTTATTTTATATCTTAACTTAACCTTAATTGATTTAATTATAATATATTTTTTATTAGGATTAAAGACTAACTAAAGCTCCTTTTCATTTTATCCATAAAAACAAACTATATTTTAAAGATTTTTTTTCAAAATTTAGTCGTATAAAGTATAAAAACTATTAAAATTGTAAATATATTTTTAATATGTATTGAGAATTATATAAATTAATATTAAAATATATAAATATGATTAAAACTTAAAGATATTTATCTGTTCATATTTTTATATTACTTTATCTTGATGAATTAATTAATTTATATTTTTATTTTGGAGCATTTATGGTAAACTTATTTAGTTTAAAAACTGAAGAATTACAAGCATTAGTTGAATATAAAGAAGTTCTTGAGACAGGGAGAAACTTTAAAAAAGATTTCTGGACTAAGGAAAAATATCAATTTACCGGGTCAAAACCAGCTTGTAGAATTTTAACTCGCTACTGTTTGGAAAACATTATGAAGATTGAATCATCAGACCTGCCCAAATACAACCTTAAGCAAATAAAAGAAATGCTTATTGAATACGGGTTATTGGGTATGATTCAAAGGGTATTTAACCATGATGTTCTTGAAATATTAAAAAATGCTTATCCTGAAGAATTTAAAAAAAGAATTCTAAAAGAGTGGATGTGGAGTAAGCATGGAATCTGGCATAATGATCATTTTATTATTGAAGCTGTTCAAGATATGGTTTTAAAAGAAGGTATTCGTAGAGTTGAAGATATCCCTGCTTTGGACTGGAAAAAAAGGCTTATAAAGCATGGTATTTATAATGTTCTTTCATATTTCAACTGGTCTATTTATGCACTTTTTAATTTTGTTTACCCCGGAAGATTCCATCCGGCAGATTTTAAATATAAAATAAAATGGGCCGCTTCTGAATCCCTGGAAAATGCTTTTTATTTCATGCATAAGACTTTCAAGAAAAATAAATTTTCTGTTGACGATATTTTATTACTTGGAACATCTGATTTTAGAAGACTTGGTCTAGCTGGCATGCTCATGTCCATGTTTGACTCTTCTACTTTAAAAGCTAAAGAATATTATTTATACAAAACAATAGACAATGAAGAACACAAAAAAGAAATCTTAGGTGATGTAAATAAGCTTATTCAAAATAAACGTGATGAGTCCATAATTAAAAGACTAAAAAAAGTTGCCGTAGGTAAATATATATATAACTTACATGCACATTCAACCATCTATGATTTTTTGAGTCGGCATGCCGCTAAGAGAAATATGACTATTGATGAACTGATATCCAAATTTGGTTTTATTTATAAAAATGCAAAGCACGACCTTCAAAAAGTTGATAAAGATGATATTTGGAATTTGAGAAAAAAAGGTCTTACTTATATACAAATCGCAGAAGAATTAGGAAGCAATCCTACAACTATATCCCAAATGTGCAAAAAGCATTTTGGAGGAGATCCTCTTATGCCAAGACCTCTGGTAGATTATATTACCGTACAGGAATTGATGAATGATTATCGGGTAGACCACAAGACTGTAATGAAATTAGTTGAAGAAAACAATTTTGAAAACCACACGACTATAAGATTTAGATATCTAAAAAAATCTGAAATTATTCCAGCATTAAAAAAATACATCAAAAAGAATAAGCAACATAAAGCTATGGTTAGAAGGTATTCATAATTACTAAGCTATTTTTCACTTTTTCAAATACATCAAACAACATCAATAAATGCGTCTACTCTTCTATTTGCTAAAAGGTTCAACTCCAAAC
>CAYYEC010000254.1:0-6220 GCA_964470745.1 uncultured Eubacteriales bacterium
TTTGGAAGTATACCTTTTCCGGATGTACTGTAACATACTTATTGATTTTAATATATTTTGATTTTTCGACTTCATAATTTATTTTTTATATACTCTTCAATAATCCTATCAAATTCTTTGCCTATTGAAACTATGATCTCATTATGTGAAGAATTATATTTATATTCACCAACCTTAGAAACAGGTAAAACTTTTATAGAAGTACCTGAAATAAATAATCCATCAATTTCTTTCAAGGAATTAGTACTTATTAATTCTTCAATTACTTCAATTCCAATATTTTTACATGCTTGAATAATATACTGCCTTGTTATTCCTTTCAATATATGCTCGCCTGAAGCTGTAAATATTTTTGAATCCTTTATAAAGAAAACATTTGATTTACTACCTTCTGTAATATGATCATTCTCATTAACCAACAAAAGTTCAAATACTTTATCTTCTTTTAATTTCTTTGCTACAGTATCCTTATACTCATTATTCACTATCTTGGCATTAGGACTCTCTCTCTCCCATTTAAATAAACTTACAGGCACACCTCTTTCATATTCTTTTTCTTGTGGATAGTAGCTTTTATTAATGTTTACAATACAGTTTTGTATAGTTTGCTCAGTAAATACAATTACTTTAATATTACAATTTATCTGCTGATTCACTTCGAGTACCTTATTGATTTGACCATTTAAATCATTGATGGAAATGTCTAAATCCCAATTCATCATATTTAATGATTTTTCCAGTCTGTCATAATGGTCTTCAAAGAAAAGCGGAACACCATCAATTACTCGAATTACTTCATAAAAGAGTTTTCTATTTAATAAATCATAATTTTTTAGTTCATTTGCATTTTCAACATTTCCATTAATAATAACTGCTTTACCTACATTATCTTTTACCATATTATTACCTCAAATTCTATCTTTTTAACTATATTTTTTGCAATAAACATTCTACACTTTTTATTCAAATATTGCAAAATAATATACCTCTGTTTATATGTTGCTTATTTTTCCCATGTAATACCTTTTTTACAACATATATATTACAACTATTTACTAAGTATTTGCAACATATTTTTTTCAAATTTACCTATTACCTCACTTATATATATCTGAAAACTCAATATAAATTCTTTCTACAGAGTCACTCCTATTATTCTTTTTGCAAAACACTATATCAGAATCTTCGTTTAAAACCTTAACCGGCAATTCAATAATAAATTGGGTTCCCACTCTATACTCACTTTTTACAAATATTTTTCCATCATGCTTTTCTACTAAAGACTTTACCAATGATAATCCTATTCCGCTCCCTTCATGATTCCTTGTGAGAGATTTATCAACTTGAGTAAAACGGTCAAATATGGCATCCAATTTATTTTCAGGTATTCCAATTCCAGTATCTTTTACAGATATTATAATCTTTTCTTTTTGATCTTTAATATCTACAAATATTTCTCCTCCACTTTCTGTGAATTTTATTGAATTTGAAAGCAGGTTTAAAATAATTCTTTCTATGCTATCAGGATTGCATGCTATTATCTTTTCTTCAACTTCTGTATCAAATAAAAGATTAATCCCTTTTTCTTTTATATAATCCGAAACAGACATAGTTATATTTTCTACTATTGAAACTATATTTTCATTATGTAATTCTATTTCAAAAAAGTTTGCATCTATTTTAGTTATATCTATTAGATTATTAACCAGTCTTAATAATCTATAACAATTTTGTTTCATGACACCAATATATTTTATCTTATTTTTTGTTAAATTGTCTTCAAAATCCCTAGAATGATATAATTCGAACATTTGAATTGATGACAATATGACATTTAAGGGTGTTCTTAATTCGTGGGATATATTTGCAAAAAATTCCGTCCGAAGTCTGTCATATTCTAGAGTTTCTTTCAGTAATCTTTCTTTTTCAATAGCATTCTGCTCTAGTTTTTCAATTCGTTTTCTTTGAGAAATGTCTCTAGCCAAAGTAATAATGGCTTCCTTCCCCTGATAAATTATATTGTCACCACAGCTTTCAATTTCTAATTTAGTATTTCCTAAAGTCCAAGATGATTCCATCATTGAATTATAATCAATATAATTATTTTTTACCTGCCAATAAAGCTCTAAATAACTCTTTCTTTCCTCTTCCTGCAAAGTTGTAGCAATATTTATTCCTATCAATTCCTCTGGATTAGGCACCCCTATAAGCTTTGCTGCTGCATCATTACAAAAAAGCACTTCATTTTCATCATGGATAAAAAGAGCTATAGGCAAAAATCCAATAAGAGTTCTATATCTCGCTTCACTTTTCATTAGCGCATCATAGGTTTTTTTGACCTCCGTAACATCATCATAAATTGAGACAACCTCTCCAGTAGGTAATTTATAAACATAGTACTCTCTCCAACCAATAATTCTGTAATCTTTATAAAGTGAGCATGGCATAAACTGGGGAATACCTGTTTTATAAACATTTGAAAGTATATCATATAACCCAAATTCTTCAGCCTTTGGAAAACAATCCTTAAGCCTTTTTCCAACCAAGTCTTCTTTTTTCATTTTATCAATTAATTCTGCAGATTTATTATAATCTTTGAATATAAAATCTTTACCCATATCAATCGGTTCATAAATGGCTACACCACTACGCATATGATTAAAAAGCTCTCTATACCTAAGTTCTTGAAGCTTATTAATAGCTTCAATTTTTTTACTTAAAATAACTTCACTATCCAATTGTTTATTTTTTTCTGCAAGCTCTTTTGTTAAGCTCTTTAACTCTTCATTTGATTTTCCATATTTATATGGTAAATTATCAAGCAAAACTTTAAGAGATATCCTTAAAGTTATCTTATAAATAAAATAAAATGATATTAGTTTAAAAATATGTCCTACCATGTCGAGAATTCCATAGACATCTATATGAAAAATAAACATTATTTCTGATAAAACTGCAAAGACTAAAGAACTAATTATAAGCATAAAGATATTTCTCTCAAATAGATTTTTTTTCCTAACAAGTACTAAAATAGTTGAAAGAATAATTAATGTAATAATATATTCGCTGATAATTTTAAAGTTGCTAAGTCCTTCGCCGTCTACATAACATATGGGAAATTTATCAAACTTAAAAATTAAAATTCCTACAAATATGGATATAATTAAATATGAAATGAAAGACAAAAAGATATTTATCTTTTTTTTATATAATATGCTGGAAATAAATAAAGAAATACTCTCCAAATATCTTGCTACTATCCATAGCTGGGTGGCCAGATTAGCAGAATCAGTTTCAAATATACCCATTCCCTCATATGAAAAGGTATGGAGTAAATCAAATATGCCTATAAATCCATATGCAATCCCTAAATATATAAAAGGATTACTTTTTAAATAGCAATAAGCATAAATTGATATACCAAATATGATAAAAGAAACAAATACACTGAATATCTCTAATGAACTATGAAATAAAAGGTAATTACTCCTACTTATAATTACTGAAAATAAAAAAATAATACATAAGCCCATACCTTCAAATGTATTTATTTTTGCTTCCATAAAAATCGTATCTAAACCTATTTTACCCCATGGACGCATAATATTCCCCACAATTTAAATTACATGTAATTTATTTGCATTAGTTTAACATGATTCTATTGCATTATTTTATAATTATATATAAAACTATAATATTTTACAATATTTTTGTTTATATCATGTTAAATACTGTAATATAATACGCAAGGTTGAGTAAAAAACAAGAAAAGCTTTCGAAACTCTTCTTAACCTTTGTGCAGCTTTGCTTCGTAATTTTTAAAGAAGACTAAAGCACAATAAAAACTCTATATATTCTATAGAGCTTTTATTGTGCTTTAGTCTTCTTTAAAAATTCATATCAGTTAAATTTTCCGCTCTTTTATTAGCCTTTTCTATTAATCCTTTTTTGTTTACAATAGTCCTTTCGTGAAACCCTGTGCCTATTTGACCTTCTTCATCATATGCCTTCATTTCCAAAATAACTTTTCTTCCATCAAATTCCTTAATAACAACATTTACACTCACAGTTTCACCAAGAATTGTAGGCTTGTCATGAGTCAACTGAATTAATTTTCCTACAGAAATTGAGCCTTTAGGAAGATTTTTGTCTATAAGCTTAGCAGACGCTTCAATCATTAGAGCTACTAAGCTGGGAGATGCCAACAAATTATCCAGCTGTCCACTGCCGTAATGAAGTGCCGTATCTTCCATTTCAACTTTTTTTTGAATAGTTAATTCCATGCCAACTTCAATCCCATGTATTTCTGACATAATATCGCCCTCCTAGGTGCCATAAAATATTTACTTACTCTTTTTCACCGTGTAATTAGCGAAATATTGGTTGCACGAAAGATATTTCATGGAAGAATTGTGCAATTGCAACCTATTAAATTAGGGAATATGATTTTGCAATATCTGAATTATAATGTAAAAATGTATATTGCAAAACATATAGCTACTTACGAAAGGTGAAATCTATAGAGTAAGCTAATATTTTACAAGCCTTTTTTATTTGCTTCCGCAACTTTATATAATAATACTCAGAAGCTGTAACTAATATTTACCAACAAAAAGCGTATTTTAATCAAAAATACCAATAAAATAGTTAGAGTAAAATTAACCATTCCTAAGTACGTTATATTAAATATTTAACTAGCGGGTGTTTCATTTCCTGCAAGCCTTTAATAACAAGCTTTCCTATTTCAGAAGCACCATTTTCATTAAAGTGAGTATTATCTTTTACACCTTCAGGATAATTCTCATTTGTCATTGGTTCAATCCACATAAATAAATCCTTTGTTTTTTCTTCCCCAAGTTTATAAAATAACTCTTGGCTTAAAGCAGTAATATCAACTAATGGTGTATTCATCTCCCTTGATAACTCAATCATAGCTTTTGGGTACTCTCCATGAGATGCTATTACGCTTCCATCATCATTAAATCCTCTACGTTCAATTGACGTTAGTAAAATAGGGTTTGCTCCTTTTTCTCTTGCTCTTTTAATATAATACTTTAAATTTTCCTTGTAAGTTGTATTTGCTTCAGTAAATCTTGTCGGATCCTCATATTTTTCGTCATTGTGTCCGAATTGAATGAAGAAATAGTCATTTATCCTTAAATCATTTAATGCAGCTTCCAAACGTCCTTCTTCCATAAAGCTTTTTGTACTTCTTCCGGGATAAGCATGATTCTTAATAACAATATCTTTAGTAAAAAACTTATGAAAAGTCTGCCCCCATCCCATTCGTGGCGCATCTTTTTCATCATAATCAGAGGCAGTAGAATCACCGGTGATTACAATTCTGATATCGGAATTATGATTTGAGTCCAAAGCTTTTGTTCTCTCGACTCTAAACCAGTCAACATCTACATATCCTGCTCTTGTATTCACGCTTCTATTTATACAGAACATACCCATCTTTGCTCCAACCCAAACACCTTCTGCAGTTTCAAAGCTTTCGCCGAATGGTTTATATTCCACTCCATCCATACTGTAGCTAAAGCTGCAAAGTGACCCATTTTCTACATTTAGTCTAAAGTATATATTTGATGAGTCGACTTTCAAACTATTTATTTTTTCTTCATTAGATTCAGTTCCTGCATTATGTCCTTTTATCCTGATTAAGTCAAATCCGCTCTCCGTTTTCTCCAACGCTATTGCTGAGTATTCTCTTCCCAGAACAACCAAGCCTGCAGTTTCACCAACAGAAATCGGACTGAACTCCAATTTCATAGATGCCATAAATTCCGGCGCAGGAAATTTTTGAAGAATCAAGTTAGGAACATCACAAAGATTCACCTGATTATTCATTCCATACAGGCGAATTGAACTTAAATTTTCCAAGATGGTATACCATTCATTTTTATAATTTGCATTCCACTGCCATTGAAGTCCTAACTTCTTATTGTCAAATTCATCACTTGTAACAGGAACTTCTATGGGGTAATTTTTACCCACATCCGGTTTTTTATATATTGATACAGGTTCTCCAACTCCATCTTTATTGATATCTGCTCCCATAACAGGCCAATCATTAACCCATTCCATAGGCTGTAAGTGTACTATCCTTCCACATGTACCAACATCCTGAAAATGTATGAACCAGTGTTCACCTGATTCAAGCTCTATCCACGCACCCTGATGTGGACCATTTATCACTGTATTTCCTTGTTGGAGT
>CAYYEC010000255.1:0-6213 GCA_964470745.1 uncultured Eubacteriales bacterium
GGCATGAAGCATTCAGGACATCTTTCCATATGATAGATGGAAATCCTGTACAAAAAATACATAAAGAAATAGATTTTGAAATTACATATATAAAAGCAGAAGAAGATAAAGTTCAAAAAGTAATAGAAGAACTTATCTCTCCTTTTGATTTAAGCAAATCACCTTTACTTAGAGTATACTTTATAGAATTAAACACAGATAAGCATTTATTAATGTATGATATGCATCACATAATAGCAGACGGTATGTCTATAAATGTACTTATAAATGAATTTATAAAATTATATAATGGTCAAGAATTGGCAGAACTAAATATACAGTACAAAGATTTCTCCCACTGGCAAAACAAGTTTTTAAAGTCTGATGCTATTAAGAAACAAGAAGAATACTGGTTAAAAATGCTCTCTGGTGATATACCTACTCTTAATATGCCACTAGATTTTGAAAGACCTGATACACAAACATTTAACGGCAATACTATTACACTGGCAGCACCAAGTAAAATATTGAAACAAATAAATTCATTAACTATAGAGAATAGAGTCACATTAAATACTTTCTGCTTTTATGCATATAGTTTACTTTTATGCAAATACACTCAACAAGAAGATATCATAATAGGATCTACAGTAGCAGGAAGAACTCACAATGACTTAGAAAATATAATTGGAATGTTTGCTAATTTTCTTCCAATAAGGATAAAGGTTAATCAGGATGGAACATTTTTAGATAATTTAATTAGTGTTAATAAGCTAATTATGGAATCCTATGAAAATCAAGATTATCCTTTTGAAATGATTTTAGAAAATTTAGATATAAAAATTGATCGTTCCAGAAATCCTCTTTATGATACAATGCTAATATTACATAATGAATTTGATAGAGGTAGTGATACTGAAAAAACAGAACTAAAATTTTCAGAATATGAAATGAAAAAAAATACTTCAAAACTTGATTTTAAAATTGATATATCTATTAGTAGTAAAGAAGAATTGATATTCTCTCTTGAATACAATACAGACTTGTTTACTGAAAATAGTATGAAAAACTTTATAAAACATTTTGTAGATATTATAGAAAAAGTAGTTAGTAATCCTGAAATAAAGATTTCAGACATCGAAGTATTTAATAAAGAAAAATTACAAGAAATTGAAAATAAAAGAAAACAAAACAATAAAAATAAAGAATTGTTAAAATTAGCTATAGCAGCTACATTTACATCAGAACCAATAGAAGAATATATAACTTGGTGGTGTAAAAAATTTGATATAGCTTCAGAGATTCAATTTGCACAATATAATCAAGTATTTCAAGAATTACTTGATGAAACTAGTATTATATCTACAAATAATGGAGCAAATATACTTCTTGTACGCTTAGAAGATTGGATAAGAGATAGTGCTTTAGAAGAAAAAGATCAAATTTCAAAAATTGAAAGAAATTATAATGATTTTATAAATACTGTTAATAATAAAGAAAAGAAAATACCATATTTTGTTGGCGTGTTTCCTGTATCTACTCATATCAAATTAACAGATAAGGTAATTGGTTACATAAAAGAATTAAATAATAAATTAAAAAATACTCTAAAAGAAATGAAAAATGTATTTGTAATAGACTTTAGAGAACTTAGAGAGTTGTATTGTATAGAAGAAATATTTGATGCCTCAAAAGACAAAAACGGTCATATGCCATTTAGCGATGAATATTATGCTGCTATGGGTACACTTATAGGAAGGAGTATATGTGGCTGGAAACGTCAACATTTTAAAGTTATAGTTGTTGACTGTGATAATACATTGTGGAATGGAATATGCGGAGAAGATGGCTCAAAAGGTGTAAAAGTAGAAGGTGGATACAGAGAACTTCAAGAGTTTATGCTAGAGTGTTATAAAAAAGGTCTACTTCTTGCTATATGTAGTAAAAACAATGAAGAAGATGTATGGGAAGTATTTGATAAAAATCTTCAAATGATATTAAAGAAAGAGCATTTTGTAAGCTGGAAAATCAACTGGGAGCAAAAGTCTAAAAATATAAAAGAATTGGCAGAAGAACTAAATCTTGGTGCTGACAGCTTTATATTTATAGATGATAGCCCTATGGAATGTAGCGAAGTAATGACAAATATGCCGGAAGTTCTAACCCTACAATTACCAAAATATGAAAGTCAAATACCTTTATATCTAAAACATGTGTGGGCTTTTGATAAGGTTAATGTAACAAAAGAAGATACTTTAAGAACAAAAATGTATCTAGCTGAAAAACAACGTCAAGCAGTACAGGAAGAAATATTGTCTTTAGATGATTTTGTTAAAAGTTTAGAATTAAAAATGAGTATGAATATTGTAGAATGCACAGAAATTGAAAGAGCTGCACAGTTGACTCAAAGAACAAATCAGTTTAATCTAAGTACGATTAGACGTACAGAAGAAGATATAAAACAAGTGATAAATACCTTTGGAATGATGTGTCACGTAATAGAGGTTTCAGATAGATTTGGAGATTATGGAATTGTAGGATTAGTAATAACTAAGGAACAAAATGATAAATTATTTATAGATACATTGCTCTTAAGCTGTAGAGTACTTGGAAGAGGAATAGAATATGCCGTACTTACAATGTTAAAAAAATATTGTGTAAGTAACGATATAAAAATAATAGAGGCTGATTTCTATCCGACTAAGAAGAATAAACCATTTTTAAGTTTTATTGAAAAAACAGGATGGAATAAGGCGGAAGAAACTGAAACATATGCAAAATATACTATAAAAATTGAAGAAATACCTGATACGGTTAAATCTATAGATTGTTATTACAAATCTAAATATGAAAAAGGTTATAACCTATTAGAAAATAAAGAGGACTAAGTATTAGATCATATAGCTGTTGCAGTAGCTGATATAAATAAAGCAAAAGATTTTTATAGTATGATGGGACATACATGTAGTGAAGTAATCCATGACCCACTACAAAATTCAAAATTATCAATGTGTACAAAAGAAGGTTATGATTCAATTGAACTTGTTACTCATGTAAACGAAAAATCACCTACTTATAGGATAATAGAAACTAATGGTGATATACCTTATCATTTATGCTACAGAGTAAAAAATATAGATACTTTTATAGAAAGCCTTAAGAAAGAAAGTATAGAACATGAGGTTGTAACTGAAGCAAAACCAGCTGTATTATTTGGAAATGATAAAGTAATATTTATAAGTATAAAAGGATTTGGAACAGTTGAACTTTTAGAAGTTGGTGAAGACTTAAAAAAATTAAAATTAGAAGATACAAAAATACACAACACAACAAGATTTATAATTAATGAACCTGAAAACGCAGTAAAATTCTTGGAATACATGGGTTATGTACAAAAAAGAAATACAATAGACCATGAAAAACAAATGGCAATAATTAATCTAGAGAAAAATAACACGGGAAATATTGAACTTTTAATTCCTACAGAAGAAATAGCAGATTCTAAACTAAAAAGTAAAGATGTAGGTATAAATATATACCAAATATGTTATGAAACAGATTCCATCGATAAATTAGAAACTATTTCAGAACAAGAAGGATATATTTGCAATGAAACAGAGGATACTATAAAATTAGGAGTTTTAAACAATATAGATAATTCAAGTTATTTTTCAGAGACAGATTATGCTATATACTACGAAAAAACAAAAAATATAACTTCTAATAATATAAACAAGAATGTATGGGAAGTTGAGTTAGTAAATAAAGAGAATCTTATTCATAAAAATTATCTATTACCTTTACAAAATAGCAGAGGACAAGATTTATTAAAATTGCCTGTATATGAAATGCTTAAATTAAACATAAGAAGAACTGAATATCTTGCTCCTTCTGATGAAATCGAAGAAAAATTGGTGCATATATGGGAAAATATATTGGGTGTAAACAATATTGGAATAAATGATAACTTTTTTGATTTAGGAGGAAATTCTCTTCTTGTAATAAAAGTCGGAGTTATGATGGAGAAACAAGGATTTAATATTGATTATAATGATATTTATAAGTATTTAACAATAAAGGGCATAGCAGAATATTTAAAAGGCGATATTACAGCAGATCAAGAAACGCTTAATGTAGCCTCAAAAGCAAAAGAATCGCGATTAAGATACACAAATCAAGCTGTGGTTAAGTTACCAGAGGAAGTTTTAAAGAAAAATACAGCCCTAACTATAAATTACTATTATGATGAAAATGGTAATAAAGATGAAATTGCAAAATTTGTAGGTACTTGTTTTACCAGAAATATATTCTTTTTCTTAAAAAACAAAGTTGATAATCCAGAAAATTTGTATAAAGTATATATTGGCGACATTTCTATTAATTTGTTTTATACAAATGATGGGGAAATAGGTACAGTAATGAATATTCCAGCTTTGGCATACGAAAAATATGTAAATAAAAATACAGATATTATATTTAAAGGACAATTGCAAGAAACTATTATGAAAATTGAAGAACTCTTGGATAATGGAGAAACGGTATTTGTAAGTACTATAATGAGAAAAATTCCGTATTATAAATCTTATAATGAAGGCGAAAATAATGTTAATGATAATACTGAGCATGTTGCTACTCATTGGTTTTTAATAGTTGGACATGATGAAGAATCTTATTATTATGTAGATAATATGATTAATATTAATCCAAACTATTTTTACAAATCATTAGAATCCAATAAAAATATAGGTGTATCTAAAAAAACAGAGTTTTATAATGCTTTTGATTATTTTACGAGGCTTGTTACATTTATTCCAAAATACGAGAAGATAGAACAAACAGATACAAGACTCTTTTCTGTTTTTGATAAAATGATTGAAGACTATTACGAGGAAGAACCTGAAAATACTGAAAACTATATTAGATATGGTGGAAGATATACTTTGATGAAATTTATTAATGCCTGTGATACAAAAAGTATGGAACTAAACCATAAATTGTCAAATTACAATGTTCAAACAGGAAAAATAATAAAAAATAGTGGAGATCATGTTTTATTTGATAGAATTAGATTGAGTATAGAGCATACATACAATAAACGACAATTACTAATTAAGCTATTTTCAAGTATAGAGACAGCGGAAGATGAGAGAATAAGAGAAATAGTAGAGGCTCTTAAAATTAGTACTGAAATGTGGAATGATTTAAAGGAAGTAATGACTGTAGAATTCTATAAAGAAAATTATGTATTTGGTGAAGTTTTAAAAGAAGCATTTTCGAAAGTATTAAATCACGACGATAAACTGTTTGGCTTACTAAGGGATAGAATAGAATTTTTATACAAAATTTTTTAGTATGTGAGAGTAAGGAGTTAGGGAAAGAGTATTTATCCCAACATATGTTATTTCATTATAAAGGTGATATTCAAAAAGCAAGTAAAGGAGAAAGAAAGTATTCCGTAGAAGAAGTAATGTATTTTAATAAACATATGCATCAGAATAATGAAAAAGGAGTTTTAAAACATCCTTTTATGCTGAAAACTATGAGTATATATTTTGAAATCTATATTCATAAAGTATGCTTTACTTAAATAAACTCTAATAAGGATAAATTTTATTGGAGTAATTAGAATGAAGACTTTAACTTTTACTATGAAAAGAAATATGAGAATATTAATAGCATTAGTATTTATTATATTAATAGGTATTGGATTCCTCATTGGGAACACACAAATAATAGATGTATTTTCTGCTAAGAAAGTATTGCCTATATACTATGTTGAAAGTGAAAATAAAAAAGCAGCAATAACCTTTGACTGTGCATGGGGGGCAGATGATATACCAGATATTTTAAATACATTAAAAAAAGAAAATGTGAAAGCCACATTTTTTATTATTGGTCAGTGGGCCGAGAAATATCCGGATATGGTGAGATTAATATCAGAAGATGGACATGATATTGCAAATCACTCTTATTCGCATCTTAGAATGAGTCAAATAAATATCGAAAAAACAAAAAGTGAAATAGTAAAATGTAGTGAGGTACTTACTTCTTTAACTGGAAAAAAAGTTGATCTTTTCAGAGCACCATATGGAGATTATAATGATAATCTGGTAAGAACGGCAAAAGAATTGGGATATTATACAATTCAATGGGATGTGGATTCATTGGATTGGAAGCCTGGAATAACACAGGATGAAATTATAAGTAGAATAAATAGCAAAATAAAATCAGGAT
>CAYYEC010000256.1:0-6204 GCA_964470745.1 uncultured Eubacteriales bacterium
ACAAACCTCACCATGCACATCATGCACATAGCAGTTATTGATGTAAATGTGATTAAGAGTACCTGCATCCAATCCAGTGATAGTAATTCCTCTTAAATCCAGCCAATTTGTACTGTAATTTGTAACTTCAAGGTTGTTGATTTCCCAATACTGCTGATTTCTAAAATATACTGTATTACTCTTAGTACCGTTAGCTGCAATCAAAGGCTTACTTCCTGTACCATACATATCAATAATAATTGGTGCTGAACTATTTCCCGATCCCTTTGGATATAGCTGTCCTGTCCAGCTTCCTCCAGCCTTGAATAGTATTTTATCACCTGGTTGGAATATCACACTATTTACTTTTGTTAATGACTTCCAGGCAGTGCCTGAACTTGTACCACCATTACTGTCATTACCACTTGCTGAATCAACATAGTAGGTTGTTCCTGCTGCTATTGAAACTATCGGTGCCGAAACCATTACTAAACTTAAGATTAGTAGAGCTGCTGTTAGAAGTGCAATTGACTTGAAATTTTTTGTTAACATAATATACCTCCTGATTTGATTTTTTAGACCTTAAAAAATATAAAATCTCTATATTAATGATATCATATCATCTTTCTTTATATAAACTATCAAAATCTATAATATTTCCTTTAATTTTATACTCTTATTTATTGCATTTATTATTTAACTTAATCACGCTCCAAAAGGTAGTATCTGGAATGTAAAATAATTAAGGATGATAATATTAAAAACCCAATGATGATCTAGAACATAATTAGTTCAACATATTTTCAAGTATCTGAAAATTATTATATAAAATTTATCATATTTTAAAATGAATTTATTTCTTTATAAATTTTCTTATTTACTTTTACTTTTGCATTATTTACTTTTTTCTTAATTAATTCATCATATTTGCTGTCAATTAATTTTGATTTTATTTCTTCTTTGACATCATTAAAATCTTTAAAGCCTCCGGGTACTCTTTCCAAAAGCTTCAAGATACTATATGAATTACTATCCGTAATAGGATTGGATATCTGGCCGACTTTCGTTAATCTTTCAATTTCTTCATTAACTTCAGGTAAAATTGCTCCATCTTTTTCATAAACACCCTGATCAAAAACAGACTCTTCATTTTGTACGTTGACATCCTTCATGGTACTCTTGATACCTTCAAGAGACTCTCCTTTTTCAAGTCTTTCTTTAATTTCATTTATTTTTAATTCCGCATCTGATTTGCTTATATTATTATCACCGTGGTACAAAATATAAATTCTCTGAACCCTTACTGTATCTTTGTTTTTAAAATCTGATTCTTTATACTTCTCATAAATTTCTTTTAATTCACTTTCATTTACAGCAATCTCTTTTTCACTCATCTTTTCCTTAAGCTTAATAAGTATATTATAAAAAAGATAAAAATAGTACTCACGCTCTCCATATTTTTCAGGACCGTAAATTACTTGATTATTTTTCACTGCTTCTTTTCTTTTCTTATTTTCTTTTTTGAGTTCTTCTAAAAAAGCTGAATAGCTTGAATCATTAATTATGTTCTTCTGTACCCCAAGCTGCTGTTGAACCTTTACTTCAATAATATAATCTGATGTCTTTTTTTTTGCAACTTCTATTGGTATCTCACCACCAAAACTGCTTGTCCAAAAATCTTTACTATCTTCAGCTCCATACTTTACATTAAAATAACTAAATGTTGCTGCCCTTTGTTCATTTAAAATCATTTTGAATTCTCTAAGATTTACAGATTTTTCATTTACTGTCATAACTATCGAATTATCTTTTATTGAATTGAATAAAATAAGTCCACTTGTTGTCAATGCAGTAATTACTGTTAATAAAATAAGTAAAACATAAATAACCTTCTTATTCATAATTTTCTTACTTCCTATGGCATTTTTTCCCATAATATTAACTCCTATATTTTAAAATTCAATAAAACCGACTTAATGCATTAAAGCCAGTATAATTTTTTATGACTTATTATAATTAAAGAATATTCGGAAATCTTATTTAAATTATAGCACACTGTTCTTACTTAAACAAACTATCAAACTCTACAATATTTCCTCAAATTTAATCTTCCTAACTTACTTGACATTAAATCATCATTTTAATAGCATAAGTATAAAATTATAGCATTTTAGTAAAATGGATAAAAAATTATGTCAGTTGATAAAAAAGAGCTTTATTAGTAGTGGTCTGTAACGTATATTGTTCATGGTGTGCAGACCACAAACAGAGGAAGTGGATTTGTAAAGCTTTTGAATAACACTATGAAAAAGAAGCTTTACAAACCACTAGGTGATTATACCTCTGCTCCTTATCACCGCTGTTAAGAAATGCTATAAAACTTTAGTGCTTTCATACTGTCTTTTAAAAAGCAAATCATAAGTCTTATTAGTACCAAGCAAGCTGCGGTGATGCCCATCTCCTACAATATTTCCATTCTCCAGGACGATGACTCTATCAGCAGAAAGAACTGAAGATAACCTATGTGCAACAATAATCACTGTCTTGTTTCTTGAAACCCTGTCAATAGCCTGGTGTACCATTTTCTCGGATACATTGTCCAGGGAAGAGGTAGCTTCATCAAAGATAACTATACCCGGATTAGACAATAATACCCTGGCAATAGCCAACCGCTGCTTCTGACCTCCAGATAGCTTTACACCTTTTTCACCGATAAGTGTCATATACTTGTCAGTCAAGCTCTCTATAAAAGTATCAATACTCGCCATCTGACATGCCTTCTTTATTTCATCATCCGTTGCAGATGGCTTTGCCAGCAGCATATTGTCTTTAATACTCAGGTTGAACAGAAAACTGTCCTGCATGACAACACCCATATTTTGATGTAAACAAATGGAATTAATCGTATTCATATCATACCCATCAATTGTAATACTGCCCGATTGTGGATTGTAGAGCCTTAAGATTAGCTTTAATAAGGTAGTTTTACCACAACCGCTTTTACCAACAATCGCAATACGCTCCCCCGCTTTAATTTTCAGGTTGATTTTTTTAAGTATATCACTTTGATTATTATTGTATTTAAAATTGACATCTGATAGCTCAATATTCCCTTTTAAGCGTTCTTTAAGAACAAGTCCCTTCTTATTATCAACAGGGATATCCATTAGTTCCAATACTCTGTCAATAGCCGGAATATCATTGTTTATCTCCATATCAAGGTTATTTATATTTCCGATGCCTCCAAAAAACTGATTATAATACTGCATGAATACCAGGAGGCTTCCTATTGTTAATTCTCCATTAAAAATCAGTAACCCGCCAATAAAGTATAAATTCATCCTTGTGATAAAGAAATCTTTGATAGAAATAAAGCTTTTGTTACCAAACCAATACATTTGTTTTCTAAAGAATTTCTTACAAAGTTCATGCCAATACTTAGTGAATATTCTGCTTTCGTTCTTCTCAATTGCCAGTGCCTTGACTTCTTTCCATCCCTGAATACTCCCTTGTAACCAGTTTTCATATTTTCCCCATATACTGCGATATTCTCCTGAAGATTTTTTAACTTCTTTACCTAGCCACTTTGTCATCCAGAAAGAAACAGGTACCATTAAAAAACCAAAAAAAGATAATTTCCAGTTAATCACCGTTAAAACAATGCCATTTACAATGATAAGTCCCCAATTATAAATATAATCGACTATCTGCCGGTTAAAGAATTTCTCAAAGGTATCTGCATCATTATCTATTCTATTCTTTAAATCACCAGTATTATACTTTTCAAAAAAAACAACGGGCATTTTAGTGTATATGTGCCAAAGCTTAAAACGTATATCAAAAGTAACTTTATTAAAAACGCGATTACTCAGAATTTTTTGCCCCAAAAGGGCAAATGATTCCACCACGTATATAGAGATATATCCAATACACACCCATACCAGTACATCTAATTGTCTTTTTACCATTACATTATCTACCAGAAGCTTAAAAAACAGAGGGGTGGTAACCCCCAACAGTAAAAGCAGCAGTTTTAAAATGCCAAGACCGACAATATGCTTTGTAAACGGCTTAGCATACTGACGTACACCATCATATATCTTGATACGCCGACCTGTAAATTTCATCCTATAATATCCTCCTGTGTATAGTATTGCTCCTTAAACAACACCTGATATTGTTCACAGCTTTTCAGCAGTTCTTCATGATGATCACAGGCAATTATACTGCCGTTATCAAGTACCGCAACCCTATCTGAATCAAGTATGGTAGACAATCTATGTGCAATAATAATGGTTGTTTTCCCGACACTTAATTCTTTCCATGATTTTTGTATCACTTGTTCTGCTTCGTAATCCAGTGCAGAAGTTGCTTCGTCAAATATAAGGATTTTAATGTCTCTTAAGAATATTCTTGCTATGGAAATCCTTTGCCTCTGCCCCCCTGAAAGATTGATACCATCTGTTCCAATCACTGTATCAAGCCCATTAGGCAGTTTTTCAATAAATTCGTCAATATGTGCCTTTTTGCAAGCCTGCCATATCATACTATCTGTACAATGAGGGTTTCCAAGCTTCAGGTTGTATCTGATGGTACCATCAAAAATAATTGTTTCCTGCTGCACAATGCCAATACTTCTTCTCAGTGATTTTAACGAGCAGTGCTGAATATCTGTATCTTCAATTCGGATTCTGCCGGATTGCGGCTCATAAAACCTTAACAATAGACTTGTCATGGTACTTTTACCTGCACCGCTTCTGCCAACAATAGATATTTTTTCTCCACTTCGGACATGAAGATTTAAATTATCCAATACCAGGCTTTTATCATGATATCCGAATTTAATGCTGTCAAATTCGATCTGTCCCTCATTAACTTTTAGTTCAGGCCCATTATCATTAGCGTTTTCGGAAGCCTCATGAAGTATATTCATTATTCTGTCTATTCCAACCATATTGTTCTGAATCTTTATATTTGCTTCGTTTATACCCCTCAGCAGCTTTGCTGCTCGTGAAAAATAGTCTATGACAGCGACAAAAGCGCCTACAGTTAATTCACCTTTAACAATCAGAATACCGGAAAAAACATATAATAACAGACTCGATACCAAGGAAATAAATGTATTCGCCCGTTCAGAACCAAGTTCAATAAAACTGACATTAATTTTCAAATGAATCAACTCTGAAATGTTTTTTATAAATTTAGTCTTTACCGTTTTCTCTGCAGCCAATAACCGGATCTCACGTATTCCTTTAATCATTTCGAATATCCAACTGATATACTTTCCATACATTTCTCTGTATTCTTTTTGTTTTATTTTTACCTTTTTAGCAAAAAATCTTGAAGTATATACGGTTAACGGTATGGCAACAAACATTAGTCCAGCCATCTTCAAGCTTAAAACAGATACAAATACAACAGAAATAATTAGTCTTATGATATTTGCAATCAAGTAAAACACATTCCAATGAATAAAATTCATATATTCAGTAGCATCTTTATTTATTCTGGTAATCAACTCTCCTGTTTGTACATTACTGAGATATTGAGCTTTTAAAATGAAAATTTTATCAAAAATCTTCCTTCTGATATCAAACAGGAATTTGGTCATTAAATAGGCCCAAGTGGAATTCAGAATTAAATGAAGGAGCTGCTCTCCTATGAAGATACCACCATAGCATATGACAATGATTTTAAAAAAATCCATGTTTCTATAATAAAAAACTTCATCAACAAGGAGACCAAAAATATAAGGATAGGTCATCCCGATAAAGGAAGTGACAATCACACAGATGAGCAGGTTTATAAAAGCCGGCTTGTATGGTTTTGCGAACTGCCAAATCATTTTTATTCTTTTCATTCTATGTACTTTTCTCATTATTCAACCTCTGTTCTATAGATTTTACGTAAATGATTCTACATTTTAATTAAACTTACGCGAAATCTACACCTATAAAACTCATTAAGCCCACAACACAAATATCATTATTAGCTTTAATGTAGAATCATTTATGCGTCTAATCTAAGCAGCTTATGCATAACCTTTTCCTTACCTGTTAAAACCTCAACATGAACCTGATAAACACCAGTCGATTGATATCTTAATTCTTTTTCCACATTTTCTATATCTTTTTGTAACGGCTTAATACGCAGACATACACCATTTTTATCAGGATCATCCATTATTTCAACAATGCTTGGAATGGGGATTCTGATGAATATAAG
>CAYYEC010000257.1:0-6160 GCA_964470745.1 uncultured Eubacteriales bacterium
CACCACAAATAACAAATATTGATATTGAATATATTTCAAGCTTAAATCTTGCATACAATGGGGACATTGGAGATTTAGGATTAGACATTGGAAAATTTTTAGTGGAAAATAACATTAATCCAGTTTCAAATGAGGAAATCATATCAGCTTATGACTTGTTAGAAGCATATAGAAAAGAATTAAACCTAATGAAATTAAATGGTCAACTATCCGATGATTTTGGATTA
This sequence comes from uncultured Eubacteriales bacterium, assembly GCA_964470745.1. Classification (GTDB taxonomy): domain Bacteria; phylum Bacillota; class Clostridia; order DSM-8532; family CAYYEC01; genus CAYYEC01. The sequence continues at coordinate 228 of CAYYEC010000257.1, forward strand.
GTCAATACAGAATATGATGATAGTATAAATAATATACTTTCATATGGTAATTCATCGGATAGAATGAAAATAGCTTTGTTAGGAAAAATGAACTTTATTAATGAGCTACTTGTTGAAAATGATGCTGTTCATTCAAACGAAGATATGCTTACTATGCTAATGTTTACTTATACAAAAGGCTTTACATTAAATGAAGATAGTATCGATTATATGGAAGACCTTTTGACTCAAAATGGTGAATTTAAAGAAGTAATTGACAAAGAAATAAGTCGTAGAAATATAGAAGATGCCAAAGGAGCAGTTTCACTGGCACTTGATACCATACCAATAGTTGAATATTTAAAAGCAGGAGCCGATATAATTGCTCAAAAAGATGTAGTAACAGGTCAAAGTCTATCAGGATGGGATTATGGAGGAATAGCTGTTGATGTTTCAATACCTATATTTGGAGGACTAATAAAACGTATAGGAAAAGCTTTAGGTAAAACTATTGACACAACTTCAGAAATTGCTTCAAGAGCAATGAAAAATGTTGATGAAGTCACAAATGTACGGTATGCAAAAAGAGCATTAACACAAGATGATGTTATAGGTACTTTAGATGAAAGTTTCGCAAATTTAAGTAATCCTAATAAAGTAGAAGCTGCATTTGGAGAAATAGAAAATTCATTTGGTAAGTCTTATGCTGACAGAATAAGAAAACTATATAATCAAACCAATACAGACTTTTTTAAATCAGTAGATGATTTAGGAGAGTTTAGATTTAATAAAAAAGGCGAACCTGTTATAGCGTTAAATAAAAACTTTGGAAATCCAAAGATAATGGCAAATACAATATTACATGAAGTTCGTCATTTAAGACAATTTAGAAAAATGGATATAAGCATAAAGGATTGGAATAAACTTACAAATGAATATGTTGAAACTTTTGCTACATCAACTAATATAGTACAGGGTAAAAGAATGGGTTTATCATCAGAAGACTTAAAATACTTTATTAAATATTACAAAGACTGGAGGGGGATAAAATGATTCTTGAAATTTGTTTAATTGATAACTGTACATATAGTTCAAATGAAAGGTCTTTTCCTATAGTTGCTAAACTATATACAGGAGAATCTGTTGAAATTGCAGATAAAATTGATTTATGGACGATTCGTTTATCAAAAAATAATGAAGATATTCTCGCTATGTATAGACGCTGTATTTTGGGATTAGGACCTAGAGATACATTTATCATTGATAAAAACAAGCCTCATTATATACTATATGATTTATATCAAGGCTCAGAGGATGAAGAAATATTACCTGGAGAATACGAAGCATACATTAAACTAAGAATTTACAAGCCTTGTGAGGAGGATAGTTTTAAAGAAGAATATATAGAAGCAAGAAGGACGATTATAATAAAATAATGAGCCAAATGGAATTGTTCTCTTTTGACATACCTACAAACCAAGAACGATTGAAGCCCTAAAACTTCAATCATTCTTGGTCTTTCCCTCTCTTCCCAACCCACACAAAAAATGATAATATATGCAAATAACAAAAGATAAAGGAGGACTTACATCATGGAAGAAAAAACCGAAAAATTAAACTGGGCAGGATTTGTTGAAACCACCGCAGTAAACTTTTTTGTAGAGTGCAAACTGGAAAAACTGTCAATCGAGGACGGCAACGGCAACAAGGCAAAAATGGTAAGACAAAAGGACGATACAATTAAGGTAGAGTATACTTCTACAACTACGTTGTAGGTTGATACAGGAAAAGGGATTTGCAAGTCCGTTTTAAAGCAGCTCTGTAAGCATTTTTTGTGTTTTTTCCCTTTCCCCTTTTGTTTTTGACGGGCTTCGTTAGCCGACTTCGCAGGATTATTGCTGTTATTTCTATTCTGATATCAAAAATTATTCTTCAAACAAGTAATTGGGATTTTTAACCTTATGCTTTAAGAAAATTTTGAAATTTTTCTATTAATAAATGTAAATAATAAAATACTTTGTGGTAAAATGTACGTGTTGAATCAATTTTATGTAAAATAAGGAATGGGAATTTATGAATGAAAAGACTTTGAATAGAATTTTAATAGTTTTTAGTATAGTCTTTGCGGTAACATTTGGTATGGCATATGTTTTATCACATTTAGCTTTTAGGGAATTTTTAAAAGGAATTTACTTAATACAGACACTTGGAATTATAGCAATTATTACATTCTTTTTTGTATTACTTTTTATACAATTTTATGGTATATATATGTCTATTAGCTGAATTTAATGATTCTATTGAAGCTACAACTTAATTTAAATTACAACAAATCATTCTGGGTCACAACATACAAATTGCTTTTTGTCAATAACAATGTCTTCCTAATATAAATTTACAAGCTTTTTCTGAATCAATAAGAATATGTGTCCTCTAGTTTCATTTATGTATCGTCTTATTTTATATAATTATTTCACTAAGTTAAAAACTATAATATTATTTAAGTATATATACTTCTACTAAAATATTCCTGATAGTGCTCTTCATAATACTCTTGGTATAAATCACTAAGTAATTTAGATTTAGCGTGATTTACCATTTGTTCCTTTGGAATTCTCTTGCCAAATAAATCATCCATAATATCATCTTTGCTACGTATCATATTTATAGCTTGACATAAATTATTAATATTTTGAGGTGGATAGTTTCTAAATTTTATTAATAATTTTTTTGCATAATTAATTTCTTGCTGATATACTCCTATTATTTCTTGTTCTTTATCAAATGCTAAATGAAATAATTTATTATTATTTTTTACTTTATTAGATTTATCACCATATTTAAAAGTAATATAAATGTTACTTAATTCTAAAATATTTTTTTCCAATTTATTTATAGCTTGTCCTATTGTTAAAATAAATCTTCCTTGCTCATTAAAGCATTCAAAATATGGGTGAATATAATTTTTTATATTGGTTGATTTTGCACCTTTAAAACTTGAATTACATATACCACATGTTGGAACTAAATTATAAATTGATAAAGCAAGATATGGATAATCATTTTTACAATAAAAGTGATCCAAGTGACCTCTTTTAGAACCATGTTTATCCTTATAATAGCTAATATTATTTAAATTACAATAAGGACATATATTTATATCTACTTCTTTATATAATTTAGCAGCATTCATCATAGAATTTTCTTTATCACTATTCCTTGAAGTAAATCGTTTAAATTCATCTATGAAATCATATTTTAATTTTAATTTGTTTTTGCTACATTTTTTTAAAATTAATGATATATCAATATATGTTTCGGAAGAAACAATTACATTTTTTAACAAGTAGTCTTTTTCTAATACATATTCTCCATCAATAAATATTTCACTAAGCTTCATATTTTCATCAATGCTATAATGATATTTAAACCAGTCCCAATATTCTTCTTTAAATGTATTTGAATAAGGTGAATTAATTTGTATCATTCATACCATCTTCTCTCTTAATAGAATTTAAAATAGTTTTTTTAATAATAGGTTCACCAATTATACTCAAAACGTAATCAACATATTCTTTATTCTGACTATATTTATTTTGTGAAATAATATTTACTACATTTTCAATATTCTTGCGTGCAAATTCTCCCGAATAATCATTCATAAAAAAAGCATTGTTAAGTAGAGTATATATATTACCACAAAAAGTATTTTCATTAAAACTATGTGATGATATCAAATTTTTTGAGTCTTTTTTTAAAAATACACAATTCTCCTTAGGAATATCTGAAACTAAAAACGGAGAGTGGGTACTCAAAATATATTGAACTTTTACATTATAGTTTTTTAAAAATAATTCAGTTACTCGTATTAATAGGTTAATAAATCTTCTTGCCAAATCAGGGTGTAATGAACTATCTACTTCATCAATTAGAACTAATAAAGTCTCTGTCTTTTCAAAATATCTTTGTTTTCTTTGTATAAAATAACTAAGTTTTGCTAAAGTTTTTAAAATATTCATTTCACCTTCACTCATTCCATACCAATCAATAGAATAAATTTCATGACTGAAATATTCTTCATTTTTAAACATTTTTAATAAAAGAGGAAATATATCCTTTTTATTTTCAATAAAATTCAATTCAATTTCAAAGCGATTAGGTTTTCCATAATACCGGATTTTTGAATCATCTATTTTTGATAAATCATTTAAAATACCTGTAATTTTATAAATTTGATTTATTATATAATCTAAGCTATAAGTCAATGTTGGTTTTTTTAATTTTATTTGTTCCTGTCTTATTGGAATAATTATTTTAACAAATGTTTCTAATGTATTAGTATAAGTTTCATAGTAATTAACATTATTAATACATTCTTTAAATTTATCTAAATCCCAATCAATTTTTTCTATATAACTCATATTAATTAAATCCAAAAGATAGTAGCACAACATAAAAGTAACTAAATACTTTACATCTTTTTTCTCAGTATGTTCTAAAATTGAATTGTGGTATTGAAATGCTTTTGTTAGAAATGGATCTAATCCTTTATGTATACCATATATAACAGTGTCTTTAATTCCAAGAATAATATTATCTTTTTCTGTAAAAACATGTAGAATTATTTTATTAGGTATTTTTATATTCAAAACTTTATCTATATTAATTGAACTTAATAGTTGTAATATATTAACAATATTGTATGAGTTTAAAACTTTAAAAGAGTATTTTTTAAATACTTCGATTTCTTCATCAAATTCAATATGTGGAAAAAATTTCCCAATATTATCTGATAAATTATTTGCCCCATTTAATGGTGAAAATTCTAAATTACATTTTATATATTTAATCAATTGCTTAGATTCCCTAGCTAACCTGTATTTAGTAATGTTTGGGACTTGATAAGCATTATTTTTATCATACAGAGGTAATATTTTAAACTCTGTATGATTTTCAATTTTTATATTTAGAGATGAAATATATTTAATAGTTTTTTTATTTTCATCAAAATATATATGCAAATGATTACCTGAATATGCTATTTCACCTTGAAGGTAGCTAAGTAAGCTAGACTTACCTGACCCATTACTACCTACAATTATATTAATGTTAGAAATTTTATTCCCAAAAAATTTAGTTGGCATTATATGAGATTTATTATTTATTTTTACATAAAATGTTTTATCATTTTTTTCACATTCAATATTAAAATATTTAGAAAAATTTATACCGATATCTTTTAAAATTTTAAAATTTTCAATCCATAAATATTCAAGTAACATAAAAACTAACTCCTTGTATTCAATTTGCTATTTTATATAAAGATGTATAATGTAATAATAGTTTTTGTATATGTACATTATAGCATACTCTTGGTGAAAAATAGCTATATACAAATTTAAAAATTACTATAAGATATGAATACAAAATGTACTCACTCTACAAAAAAATTCACTGCCGATATTTCAATAAATCCTAAACTTATTACAAGCTTAAAATAATAGTTATTTTCTTGAAAAATAAATTTGTTTTTTATATTTCTTATAATGTTTTTTTACTGGATTACGATTTTTAATTTTAGAGTAGGTAGGTATGCTAATTCTATTTTGCATAAATATTAATATTACTGGAATATAAAAAGCATTTAGAATATACGAAATACACATTTCAGATTGAACAATAAATTTAACTGTATTTCCTACAGGTACAACATCACCATATCCAACGGTAAAAAAAGTTACTGTGCTAAAATACAAAACGTTCCAATCATCTGCAATAACACCTTTTGTCCCATTCCCTAAAGATGAGCTGTAAAACAAGCCTTGTTCTATAGTCAAATTACACTGTTCATAAATAATTGCATACATAAATATAGTTGTAAATACTAATAATAAATATAAAAATGGTATAGCAATAATACTTAGTTTATAAAAAAACATCTCAATATTATATAC
>CAYYEC010000258.1:0-6147 GCA_964470745.1 uncultured Eubacteriales bacterium
CCTTAATATAGCAATCCCTTCCCGGTCAAAGAGCGGGGAGGGTATTGTCATTAAAAAAATAAAACATGAGGTGATATTTTAATGCGCTATATTCAAAATCCCATTTTAAAAGGATTTCACCCGGACCCTTCCTTTTTAAGAGTGGGGGACGACTACTATATTGCTACCTCTACATTTGAATGGTTTCCAGGGGTGCAAATATACCATTCAAAAGATATGGTGAATTGGAAGCTAATTGCAAGGCCTTTGAATCGACTTTCTCAAATCAACATGCAAGGGAATAGTAGTTCATGTGGAGTTTGGGCACCTTGCCTCTCTTATGACAAGGGTGTCTTTTATTTAATTTATACGGATGTCAAGACAAAGGGTGTCTTGAAAGATACACATAATTATCTTGTGACTACTGAGGATATCAGAGGGGATTGGTCTGATCCAATCTATTTAAACAGCAGCGGATTTGATCCATCTTTATTCCATGATGATGATGGTCGTAAATGGCTGGTAAATATGCTGTGGGATCATAGGCCCTGGAAGCATCCTTTTGCGGGAATCGTTTTACAAGAGTATTCAACTAAAGAGAAAAAGCTGATTGGGACTCCTGTGAATATTTTCAAGGGAACCGAACTGGGTAAAACTGAAGGCCCCCACATCTATAAACGCAATGGATATTACTGCCTGATGACAGCAGAGGGGGGCACGGGCCTTAACCATGCAGCAAGCATGGCAAGGGCAAAGTCTCTCTATGGTCCTTATGAAGTAGACCCTGAAAATCCCATATTAACATCCACAACCAATCCTACCTTGCCGCTGCAAAAAAGTGGTCATGCCAGCCTGGTGGAAACACAAAATGGGGAATGGTATATCACACATTTATGTGGTAGACCTCTTCCATCAAAGGGAAGATGCATATTGGGACGAGAAACTGCCATACAGAAGGTAATCTGGACCGAAGATGGATGGCTCAGGCTGGAACATGGCGGAAACCATCCAAAGGTACAGGTTCCAGCTCCGGACCTGGAATTACATCCATTTGAGCAAGAAGATCCACTGGATCATTTTGATTCACCAAATCTAAGCAATCATTTCCAATCCTTAAAAGTTCCTTTAGGAGAGGATCAGATGAGTCTTACAGAAAGACCTGGATTTTTACGTTTAAAAGGAAAAGAGTCTTTAAGCTCTGTACATCACCAAAGCCTTGTTGCAAGAAGACAGCAATCCTTTAAATATAAGGCAGAAATTTGTTTGGAATATGAGCCTGAAAGCTTTCAGCAGATGGCAGGGCTTATCTGTTTGTATGATAACATGAATTATTTTTATTTACATGTGACTCATGATGAAGAAGCTGGTGTTTGTATCAACATTATGAATTGTGACCGAGCTCTGATAACTTACCCGCTCCCCGCACCGATTCCACTGGATACAAAAAGTAACAGATACTATTTAAAGGTTGAAGTGATTTACGATAGGCTCCAATTCTATTATTCTTTGGATGGAAATAACTGGACCAAGATTGGCAGTGTGTATGATAATAGCATTTTATCAGATGAATACTGCTACTTATCAGGCTTTACAGGTGCCTTTGTAGGAATGTGCTGTCAGGATATCTCAGGTACCGGCAAACATGCAGATTTCGATTATTTCAAATATGTAGAAGATATGATATAATAATTTATTGAAACACTATTTGTTAATAAATACATAAAATGAATCTGGAGATATTGGATATTTTTTCAGTATCTTCTAAGCTTAAAATGACTAGTGGTTTGTAAAGCTTTATTTTCTTGGTTTTATTCAAAGCTTTACAAATCCACTTCATCTGTTTGTGGTCTGTTTACCCTAAATAATAAACTTTACAGACCACTACGTACAACGTCATTTTTCTAAACTAAATATATATTAAAGGTGAGTAAAATGTTAAATTTTAAGAATGGCAAAAAGGTACCGAATAACAGTATATTTAGTCAAATACTGATTTTCTTTACATTATTAGTATTTTTAAGTATTTTAATAACAGGTTCTTTTTCTTATTTTAAATCCTCCTCTTTGCTGGTTGAAGAAGTTAAAAATTCTACCATTACAGGCTTGAATCAGATTACAGAACTTGTCGACAGTAAACTGGAGAATTTAAATTTTATATCACAGAGAATATTTCTGGATGAAAACGTATCCAGAGTTTATTATAAATCCATACGGAACCCGGAAAATTACCTTATGGATAAAGAGATTATCCATTACTTGAGCTCTGTTAAAGCTACAGATAACTTTATTGAGGACATTTGGATATATTTTAAACGTGCAGATTATATTGTAAGTACCACTTCCGTTTATAGTAAAAAGATTTTCTATGGTTCCATTATGAAACAAAATGATTTTTTAATGGATAAAATTATCAATACCTCCCATAATCAGATTCAATACGTTGGACAATATAATATTTCCGGCCAAAATGAAAGTAAGGAAGTCCTTATCTTTAATACATCTATCAAGTTGGATTCCAATGAGCCGGAAGCTACCATTACCTTTGTAATTAACCAGAAAATGATTGATCGGATGATTGAAAACTTAAAAATCCAATATAAACATGATGTTTTCCTAGTAGACAAACAAGGTGATATTTTATTAAGTAATGGGATTTTGGATGAAACCTTTTTTGATAATATTAAAAATGAGCTATCAAAAATCAAGGTCGATAAACCTGGATATTTGCAGTATGACAATCAAATGGTTTTATATTCTCCTTCCAGTTTCACACAGTGGAAATATGTTTCTGTAATATCCAATAGAGCAGTTCGGAAAAAGAGTAGTATCATTAAGCAGTTTACGATTATCAGTAGTATCATTATCTTATTGGTAGCACTGTTTTTTTCATATATTCTAACAAGGAGAATATATTCTCCTATTCAAAAGATGCTGTCCAATATTACTAAAATTACGAAAAAGGAGATTAAATTTGACGATGCAAAGAATGAAATTTTTATCATTAATGGTATTATTAATTTTGTTTATAAGGAAAATGCTGATCTTAAGAAGAGGATGTATCGCAATGCTCATGAAAAATACCTAGATAGACTTATTTCAGGAGAAATGGATTTTAAAAACATGGAGGATTCTAGAACGGTAAGAGTATCTTTTCCATATAAAAATTATGTTGTTGTTATTTATGATTTATGTGAGATTCTAGATTCCAACGGTTTTGCGAACGCCAACGGGATGTTGGCAGTTGATTTTGAGAATGAACTGATGAAGAATGTGGAGAAAGAGAATTTTAAACATACAGAGATTCATACTATCAAAAAAGGAGCATCAAAATATATATCAATAATAAATTTTGAAGATGAGCCTGACCAGGATCAGGATTTATCCGGTTTTATTGAAGCTACCAAATACCATATGGAGCAGCAATTTCATCAAGCCATTACTATAGGGGTTGGAAAAACGTATCTTAAAGCTGATAAATTAAAGGAATCCTTTATGGAAGCGCTTTTTGCATTAAAACATAAGCTGGTTAAAGGGGTAGGAAGCATTATTTATGTAGATGAAGTATATGCATTCCCTCAAAGGCTCCTAAACTATCCTCTGGATGTAGAAACCCGTTTGGTGAATCTGACCAAATCCGGTGAAGTAAATAAGACAAAGGAAGTATTGGAGGAAATTATCCGTTACAATATGAATGAACAGCAGCCCGATGTTCAGGTAATTGAAACCATGTTTTATTCATTAACAGGAACGGCCATTCGTATTATTTTGGATATACAATGTACCATTGAAGAGATTATGGGAAAACCATGTATTTTATATGAGGAATTGGGCAAAAAGGAGACCTTTCAGGCAAAAAGGGACTATATTATTCATGAAGTTTATATGAACATCATAAAATACATTAACAATCATAGAAAGAATAAATTGGAAAAAGTGTATAACCAGATTATCGAGTATATTGAAAAGAATTATGACAGTGATGTTTCTCTAGAAAGAATTGGTGAAGAGGCAGGATTGTCTATTTCATATTTAAGTGTTATATTCAAAGAAATTTCAGGCCAAAAGTTTGTTGATTATGTAAACAAATTCAGAATTTCAAAAGCAAAAGCACTTCTTATAAATAATGATCTTACCATAAAAGAGATTGCTGAAAAGGTAGGCTATTTAAATGCCAATACCTTTATCAATGTATTTAAAAAGCACGAAGGAATTACACCTGGGAAATATAGACATTAACTTTACTGTGAGGCTTGGACATCCCAAAATACATATTTTTTTAATTTATCATTCATTTTATATAAATACTTGACATAACATCAAATGAAACTATAATTTATTATATTCATATTAATGGCATTAAGATATGTAAGAGTGGAGTGGAGCTAATGGAAAAAGAACAAATCAAAACCATAATCAAGGATATTTTATATAGAAAAGTATTACTAATTTCTATTCCAGAAATAGGAGATGATTGTTTACTTGGTGAAGGAGGGGTGGGACTCGACTCGTTAAATTTTTTAAAGTTGTTGTCTGAAATAGAGAAAGAACTTGATATAAGTATTGGTGATGATTATTGGGATTACAATAAGATGAACACAGTTAACAAAATATCTATATATATTTTAAACTATTATGGAGGTTGTGGCAGATGATTTATGACATTGTACATAATATGGCACAGAAGTATCCTGAAAAAATATGCATTAAGTCAGAAGGTAAGGAGATAACTTACAAGGAGCTATATAGTTATATTAACGCTTTTGCCGAACTGGTTAAGGATGATGGGTTTATTAAGGGGCAAAAAGCCTTGATTTTGCTTCCTAACTCCAGTGAGTATGTAATATCCTTTTTTGGGATTAATTTAGCTGGGGGTATAGCAGTTATTGTTGATACGAAGTTTAATGATGAATTATATAAAATTGTAACAGACAATAACATAAAATATATCATTACAAACCAAACGGGGATGCAAAAGCTTAACATGATATTTGAAAAATATAAAAACGAACAAGGCATTGCACATCTAAAAAGGGCCAAATCATATATCCTGGGACAAGAAAAAGTATTCTACAGGCAATCAGTGTTTCCAATCAATAAAAATGAATGTAACCTGAATAAACAGGATTTAGATAGACCATCTGTTATTCTATATACATCTGGTTCTACCGGAACTCCCAAAGGAGTGATTAACTCCCACAGAACACTTCAGAATGCGTTAAATAATTATTGTGAAATAGTATCTATTACCAGTAATGATATTCTTGTGGCAGTTACTCCCTTCTTTCACTCGTATGCCTTTGGTTCATGCATGTTAGCAGGGATAGCGAATGGAGCTACCCTGTTAATTCAGGATAGATTCAATCCAAGAAGAATATTGAGTATTATTTCAAGTGAAAAGGCTACTATTTTCCATGGTGTACCCTATATGTACAATTTGATTAACGATCAGATTAGAAATACAAATCTCTGCTCTGATTCACTACGGCTTTGCATTTCAGCCGGAAGTCCATTGAGTGAAGAAGTTGCTAGAGATTTTTATACTTTAACTGGGAAGGTAATTCATCAGGAATATGGAAGCTCTGAAACAGGTACTATTGCCATAAATCTATGTAATGATCCGGTGAAAAATATTAAATCTGTTGGAAAACCATTAAAGAATGTATCTGTAAGAGCAGTGTCAGGGGAAAAAGAAGAGGAGAGCATTTTATATATAAAGAGCCATGGACGTTCCGTAGGTTATGTAGATATGGAACCCTTTCCTGATGATTGGTATGATACAGGGGACATTGCAAAAATTGATTCTGAGGGATATATATATATTATAGGTCGAAAAAAAAGAATGATTAATGTAGCAGGTCTTAAGGTTAACCCTATGGAAGTTGAGGTGTATTTATTAAAGCACCCTGACATTGACAGTGCTATTGTAAGGGGTCACATAGACAAGGACTATGGAGAGGTTGTAGAGGCATTGGTTGTGAGGAAGAATTGTGACCTGAGTGAATATGATGTCATAAAATTTTGCCAGGGTAATCTGGCTGCATATAAAATACCCAAAATTATACATTGGGTGGAGTCACTGCCACGATCTGGTACAGGTAAAATTGTGAGCACGGCTAGTGGTTTGTAAAGCTTCTTTTTCATAGTGTTATTCAAAAGCTTTACAAATCC
>CAYYEC010000259.1:0-6124 GCA_964470745.1 uncultured Eubacteriales bacterium
TTTCAGAGCAGTTCTAGCAGATTCTTTTACTGGTTCAAAGCTGTTCTGTACAGCTTCCAATCTCATTACATGATATCCATAGCTTGTTTTTACTATACCTGTATCTCCAACTTTTGCACTAAACGCCCAATTTTCAAATTCCGCAACCATCTTTCCTTTTCCGAAGGTATATTCTCCACCAGAATCTTTTGACCCAGGATCTTCAGAATACTGTTTTGCAAGTTCAGCCATATCCTCACTGGCATTTACTCTCTTTAATATATCTTCAGCCTTAGCTTTTGCTTCATTTTGTTTATCTTCTGGAAGAGCTTTTCCTGCATCATCAACTGTCAAGAATAAAATATGTTTTACTGTAACCTGATCAAACAAGTCCTTATTTTCTTCATAGTATTGCTTAGCTTCATCATCAGTAACAGTAATTTCATTGCTATAATCAGTTAACACGCTATTTTTGTATTTATCTATAAGAGAAAGCTTCATACTTATCTCTCTATATTGATTTAAGCTTATGCCTAAATCACTATTTAATGTTTTTTCAAATTCTGCTTGTCCACCATAGTTTTCCATCATACTATTTACAGTATCCTCAACCTGTTTTTTTTCTGTGTCACTAAGAACAATATTATTTTCTTTTGCTTTTATCAACTGAATTTTATATTCTTTAGCCTGTTCTAAAGCTTTCTTTTTTGCACTATCAATAGCTTTTTCTCCATCTATTGTATCATTCCAAAAATTTTCCTTAGCAGCATCATCAGCACTAGTTAAGCCAGCTTCTCCCTCCATTTGAAATTTAATTAAATTCAAAAAGAATTTGTACTCCTCGACTTTAATCTTTTGACCTGATACTTTAGCAACATAGTTTTTTGAGCTATAATTATATACTATAACTATGCTAACTATAACCGCTAATATCAATACAGCAGCTACTACTTTTTTCCACATACCTTTCAACTTAATCTCTCCTCTTCTCTTAATTCTAGCTATTTCAATACTTCCAACTAAAATAGATATTAAATAATTTATTAAATTACTCTCAACTTCAAACTATATTATAATAAATTAATTGTCTAACTTCAATTTAATAATGTCATGTAACAAATTCTTAATATTTTCTATCAAATCATTCCTTGATATGTCAGCTGTTTTTAAAGAAATATATGGATTTTTACTTGCGGAAAACATAAGTTTTCTTTTATATTGACCCATCAAAACACTCAATATCTCTAATTTAATACTTGTATTTTGAGCATATTGGAAAACAACGGCATCACCTTTTTCCTGAATTGAAATAAATCCACATTTTATAGCTAATTTCTTTAAATAAGCAATCTTTATTAGGTTTGATGCAGCTATTGGTATTTCCCCATATCTATCTATTAATTCATCCTCTACATCCAAAACGTCTTCCTGGTCATCTATAGATGCAATTTTTTTATACATCTCAATTTTTTGTTTTTCATTCTTTATATATTCATTATCAATATAAGCGCTAAGATTTAAATCAATTGCTATTTCGATATTATTTGATTCTACTACTTCTCCTTTTAATTCTTTAACTGACTCTTCAAGCAATTTGCAATACATATCATATCCTACTGTCTCCATATGACCATGTTGTTCCGGCCCAAGTAAATTTCCAGCACCTCTTATTTCCAAATCTCTCATAGCAATTTTAAAGCCTGAACCGAATTCCGTGTATTCTCTTATAGCCTGTAGCCTTTTTTCTGCAACTTCAGATAGAATCTTATCCTTTCTATATGTAAGATATGCAAATGCAACTCTATTTGAGCGGCCTACCCTCCCTCTTATCTGATATAACTGGGCCAATCCCATTTTATCAGCATCTTCAACAATAATTGTATTTACATTTGGTAGATCCAGTCCAGATTCAATTATAGTAGTACATATTAAAACGTCGAATTCACCCTGGAGAAATTGTGACATTATATCTTCCAACTGTCTCTCACTCATTTGTCCGTGAGCATGTGCCACCCTTGCTTCTGGAACCAATGCCTGAATTTGAGATGTTTTCAAATCGATGCCCCTGACACGGTTATATAGATAAAAAACCTGTCCCTTTCTTGCCAATTCTCTTTCAATTGCATCCTTTAATATATCATTATTGTACTCAATGACATATGTCTGTACAGGGTATCTTTCTTCCGGAGGATCTTCAATAGTACTGATATCTCTAATGCCTACTAAGGACATGTGTAATGTCCTTGGAATAGGAGTTGCTGTTAATGTTAAAATATCTATATTAGGATTCAATGCCTTTATTTTTTCTTTATGCTCAACACCAAAACGCTGCTCTTCATCAATAACCAAAAGTCCCAGATCCTTAAATTTTAGTTCTTTGCTAAAAAGCTTGTGAGTTCCAACCAATACATCTATATTTCCTGCTTTTACTTCTTTTATGATATTCTTCTGCTGTGCTGGCGTCCTGAACCTGCTTAGTAATTCCACAGTCACCGGAAAGTCTTTAACTCTTTCCGAAAAATTGCTATATTGTTGGGACGCAAGTATTGTTGTTGGGACAAGGTATGCTACCTGCTTACCATCCATAACTGCTTTAAAGACAGCTCTTATTGCAACTTCAGTCTTTCCATATCCTACATCACCACATAAAAGCCTATCCATTATTGTACATGACTCCATATCGACTTTTATTTCTTCTATACTCTTTAATTGGTCTGGAGTCTCATCATATGGAAACAAATCTTCAAACTGCTTTTGCCATATTGTATCTTTTGAAAAGCTATGTCCTTTTTGAGATTGCCTCTTGGCTTGAAGCTTTATTAGTTCTCCTGCAAGCACTTTTAATGATTCTTTAACCCTATTTTTCGTTTTTTCCCATTCAGTACTACCAAGTTTGTTTACCTTCGGTTCCTTACCTTCTGATCCAATATATTTTTGTATCAAATCTAATTGTGTAGTTGGAATATAAAGATTTCCACCATCTTTATATCTTATTTTCAGATAATCTTTCTTTATTTTATCAACTATAAGCTGTTCAATACCCATATACTGGCCTATACCGTGAGCCTGATGAACTACAAAATCTCCTATTTTTAAGTCTGTAAAGGCTTTTATCTTATCTCCTTGTTTCTTTTTGGAAACCTTTCTAATTTTTCTTTCATGTCCCAACACTTCCTTATCACTTACAACTACCAGACCTATACTTGGATATTCAAAGCCCTTATTTAAATTACCTCTCGTAACAACTATCTGGCCTTTTTCAGGTTCTTTCAATAAGCTGTCAGAATAAACACTCTCTACATCTTTATCTAATAGCATATCAACTAACTTCTGTCCTTGAGTTCTATTTCCAGCAAGTACTATTGTTTTAAAATTAAGTTTTTTCCAACTTTTTATATCATCTACTAAAAGGTCTATATGGCCTCTATATGAACTCATCAGTTTTGAAGGAATATTAATGCTTTTATCTACTTTAGTCTTTTTAGTATCAAATTGCATTATATTTAGATTAATAGTTCTTCTATTATTTATAAATCTATTAATAGTTTCAAAATCAAAAATTATATCATAACAGCTAGGCAGAACGTGCCCCTTTTCCATTAAAGATTTACAAGACTCATTGTGTTCTATTGATAGATTTTCTATCCTTTGCTTTATACGTAGAGTTTCGTCTGCAAAAACTAAGGAATTATTATCTATATATTCCAACAAATTTGAAGGATTGTCTATAATATAAGGTATAAGCTTGTCTATTCCAGCAAAGTAATAGTCGTTTTTAAGCTTATCCATGTATTGCTTGACCTTGGACTTTATAAGTGATACATATTCACTATTAGACCTCTTCTTTTGTAGTTTATCTAAATCATTCTTTAGTGCATTTAAAATTTTTTCCCTATTCAGAACTTTATAAATTATTTCTCTTGCGGGTATTACTCTTGCATATTCAATAGGTTCAATAGAACGTTGAGTAGTGCAATCAAAACTTCTTATTGAATCAATTTCATTATCAAATAATTCAATTCTGTAAGCAAATTCATCTTCTATAGAATAGAGGTCAATTATTCCACCTCTTATTGCAAACTGACCTGGCCCTTCGACAATATCAACTCGTTCATATCCAATTTCAATTAATTTACTCGTAAGCTTTGATAAATCAATAATGTCTCCCACCTTAAAGCTCAACAAGCAATCATTAAAATAATCTTTTGAAATCATCTTATGAATTAATGCTTCCGGAGAAGTTACTATCATTTTATAATTTCCAGCAATAATTCTAGATAAAGCCTTTAGCCTTTTGTGAATAGATTCATAACTTCGAGCTTCTACATCATATAACAAAACTTCTTTTGAAGGAAAAAAGACAACATCCTCTCCAAAAAGAAAAGAAAAATCTTCATACATCTTATTTGCATTCATTTCATTATGAGCAATATATATCCCCTTTAAATTTGAATGTTGACATAAAGCAAATGCCAGATGCGCTTTTTGAGAATCTGAAGGTCCAGATATGGCAATTGAAACACTATCTTTTTTAAGTAGCTTAATAGCTTCTTTATATTCATTTAATTCTAAAAGGGAATTAATCAAATAATTCATATTTTCCTCCGTTACTAATTATGGGAAACATGGGAAGCAAGGGGACAGTTCTCCTGCTTCATTCAAATGAAGCAGGAGAACCGTCCCCTTGCTTCCCATGTCAATTATTAAATTTATTCATAGCAGAATCCACACCGTTTTTTATAATTTCAACAGCAGATTTAGCAGCCCTATCTATGCTTTCATCAACCGACGCTCTTTCTTCTTTATCAAATCTGCTTAAAACAAAACCTGCTAAATCCCAACCTGGTTTTGGTTTATCAATTCCAATTCTTATTCTTGGAAACTGGTCTGACTGTAACTGATATATTAGGGATTTCATTCCATTATGACTACCTGAACTTCCTTTTGGCCTTACTCTTATCTTACCTAAAGATAAATCAATGTCGTCATATATGGTTACAACATTTTCAATAGGTGCTTTATACCAACTAATAATTTCCCTAACGCTTTCTCCACTTAAATTCATATATGTCTGAGGCTTTACCAGAATAACTTTCGTACCATCTATCTTTCCCTCGCCTAAAAGTGCCTTATGTTTTAGCTTTGAAACATTAATTGAAAATTCCTTTGCTAATAAATCTATTGTATCAAATCCAACATTATGTCTTGTGCCATTGTATTTATTTCCCGGATTTCCCAGACCAACAACTATAAATAATTCTTCCAAATTCAATCCTCCATTAAGTTCATGTCAAGGAGGTCAGTTCGAGGCTAGTGAAAAAGTCTAATTTAGTGCCAAACTTCCGCGGTTCCAGTCATGGGTACCAATCACGGGGACGGTTCTACTGACTAACTGTGTTTAGTCAGTAGAACCGTCCCCGTGGCTGGCGTCCCCGTGGCTGGAACCGTCCCCGTGATTGGTCGTGACTGGTCGAACCATCCCCGTGACTGCTATCCTTCTTGCTGAGTAAACAGCGAACTTATAGAAATATCTCCATAAATTCTTTCAATTGCTTCAGCAAATACTCCTGAAACAGAAAGTATTTTTATTTTATCAATCATTTTATCCTGTGGTATATCTATTGTATTTAAAGTAACCAATTCTTTTATTGGTGAATCCTTAAGTCTTTCAATAGCAGGACCTGATAGAACGCCATGCGTACAGCCGGTATAAACTTCTTTTGCTCCCATATCTACCAATGCTTTTGACGCATTCACTATTGTTCCTCCGGTATCAATAAGGTCATCTGTCATTATAACTCTTTTATCTTTTACATCACCAATAATATTCATTATTTCACAAACATTGGCCTTTGGTCTTCTCTTATCTATTATTGCCATTGGTACTTCCAAACGTTCAGCTACTTTCCTTGATCTTGCAACACTTCCCACATCAGGAGATACAACTACAACATCATCCAAATTGTCAAATTTATCTTTAAAGTATTCAGCCAATATTGGTAACCCTAATAAATGATCCACCGGTATATCAAAAAATCCTTGTAACTGAGCAGCATGTAAGTCCATTGTTAAAACTCTGTCCGCACCTGCAGTTGTGATCAAATTAGCAACTAATTTAGCTGATATTGGATCCCTTGCCTTAGCC
>CAYYEC010000260.1:0-6078 GCA_964470745.1 uncultured Eubacteriales bacterium
CACCTATACCACACATTAAAAAAACAAGTGATGTTCCCCCATAACTAAAAAATGGTAATGGAACACCTGTTACAGGCATGGAAGCTGTAACAACTGCAATATTTATTATAACTTGAAATGCGATGAGGGAAGTTATACCGATTGCAACTAAACTTCCAAATACATCCTGCGCACTAATTGCCACCCTTATACCTCTCCATATAAGAATTGCAAATAGGAAAACCACCGTAATTACCCCAATAAACCCCAATTCCTCAGCTAATACAGCAAAAATAAAGTCATTATGAGGCTCTGGAATATATAAAAACTTCTGAAGACTTCGTCCCAGTCCTCTGCCAAACAAACCTCCTGAGCCAATAGCATACAGGGAATTTGTTATTTGCCACCCTGCCCCCTGACTATCTGCCATGGGATCTAAAAAAGATGTAAATCTTTTTAGTCTATAAGGCTCTAATATTATTGCTACAACTAATCCGGGAATAGCCAAAGATCCCATAAGAAGAAAATGCTTGATTTTTGCTCCTGCAGTAAACAATATAGTCGTTGAAACTGCAACAATTATTATTGTAACGCTTAAATGAGGTTCAAGTAATAGAAGACCTGCAAAAATGCCAATTATAACTAAGTATGGAAGCAAATCTTTAAAAAATGAATCTAATCCTTTTTTTCTTTTTGCTAAGCTATAAGAAAAGAAAAGTATTATTGCGAATTTGGCAATTTCAGATGGTTGAAAATGAATTGGTCCTATATAAATCCATCTCCACGAACCATTTATATATCTTCCGAATGGAGGTATTCTGGTAAGGATTAATAGCACTATACTTACAACTAAAAATAATGGTGAAAATTTCCCAAGTATTTTATAGTCCATTTTCATAGCTACCAACATAGCTATTATTCCCAAAACAGCAGCAACAAATTGGCTTTTCAAAAAATAATATGAATCTCCATTCATATATGTATATGCATAAGCAGCACTAGCGCTAAACACCATTATAACTCCCAACGCAAGTAATACCATCACTGTTATGAAAATCCAAAAATCAAATGGTTTTTTACTCATCTATTCAACTCCCAACAACAATTAGTAAAACTTAAATCTTAATGCAACAAATCCTATAAAACAAAACAAAATGGTAGAAATCCAAAATATAGCAACTATTTTTGTTTCTTTCCATCCAGATAATTCAAAATGGTGATGTAACGGAGCCATTTTAAAAACTCTTTTTGCAGTTAACTTAAATGAAGTTACCTGAATAATAACGGACAGGGTCTCTAAAACATATATTGCACCAACTATCAACAATATAAGAGGTAAATTCATTGTAATAGCTATAGCACCAACAGCACCACCTAAAGCAAGAGAGCCGGTATCTCCCATAAAAACTTTTGCCGGATACACATTAAATGCCAGAAATCCTAAACAACCTCCAGCCATTATTGAAGAAAATACCTTGACATATTCCCATTCACTATTTGTCATTGCTACAACAGTAAAAAACACCATTACTATAAGTGTAACTCCAGATGCCAATCCATCCAAACCATCAGTAATATTGACGGAATTTGTTGTGGCTAGCAGCAATAATATAGTAAATGGTATAAACAGAGCAGGGGCCAAGCTTATTCCCACATCCATACCAAGAAATGGTATAGTTATTTTTGTCCCAATATCAGAATAGAAAACTACATAAAATGCAAATAATGTTGATATAATTAGAAGTCCAATTAATTTTTGCCTGGGATAAAGTCCGTCCTTTCTCTTCTTTACAACTTTTATGAAGTCATCTATAAATCCTATAATGCCAAATCCAAAGGTAACAAACATCACAGGTAGGATTTGAGGAAATTCCTTAGCAAAATATAAGCCGACAAGCAAAACAGGAACCAGGAAAATTATACCACCTATTGTTGGTGTACCTGTTTTTACATAATGAGATTTAGGCCCATCGTCTCTAACTGTCTGACCAAATTTCAGTTTTTTTAAAGCAGGAATAAATATAGGTCCTGCTATTAATGTCAACGCAAATGTAATTATAAATACTATAACTTGTATAGAAATATGAAATGTTTCTTCCAATTTTCTTTCTCCCCCAACGCTTTTTTTAGTTTACAGTTTACTTCTTAATAGAAGATAAATTATCAACTTCAACCAGTAACCAAACTACTTAGGAACTGTTAAAATATAGCTTCTTATACACTTCAACTCATCCATAGTAAACTGTACACCGTCAACTGTCAACTGTCAACTGATTAACTATTTCCTCCATCTTCATCCCTCTGGACCCTTTTACAAGAATAATATCATTCTCTTTAATAAAATCTTTTAAAACTGTTATTACTTCATCATTATTATCAAATGCCAATATACTATTAATGTTAGTTGTGGAATTTTGAGCTCCTTTTGCTATATTTCGACCATGCTCACCTACTGTAAAAATATAATCAATATTTTGGGCAATAAGATACTCTCCAATTTCAATATGGGCTTTACCGGCCCATTCTCCCATTTCCAGCATATCTCCCAAAACAGCAATTTTTCGTTTGCCAGCTCCAATTTCCTTTAAAACATCAATTGCAGCCTTCATAGATGAAGGACTGGCATTATATGTATCATTAATTATCTTTAATCCTTTTGCTGACATAACATTTAATCTCATTTTATCTGCTGTAAATTGTGAAATTCCTTTTATAATTTGCTCCATAGAAATCTTTAATTCATTACCAACAGCAATAGCTGCAAGAGAATTATATACATTATGAATACCAGGAACTGGAATATGTATCTTATATTCTTCATTTCGAATTGTTATTTCAAAATATGTTCCATTTTCACCCATAGATTTTATATTATAGGCTTGGTAATCCATACCTTCTTCCATACCATAAAATACTGTTTTAAATTCTAATAAATCCTTCATCCCAAACAATAGATGATCATCTCCATTCAATACAAGAGTACCATCTTTTTGTAATCCTTCTATAATTTCCATCTTAGCTTTTAATATATTTTGCCTTGACCCTAATTTTTCAATATGAGATAAACCAATGTTTGTAATTAACGCTATATTTGGTTGAACGATAGAGGTCAACCGGCTTATTTCTCCAAAACCACTCATACCCATTTCAATAACTGCCGCTTCATGAGATGAGTCCAATCTAAATATCGTTAATGGCAATCCTATTTCATTATTGAAATTGCCTTGAGTTTTCAAAGTATTTCTTTCTTGAGATAACACAGTTGCTACCATATCTTTTGTACTGGTCTTACCTACACTCCCGGTAACAGCAATAAAGGGTATATTGAATTTACTTCTATACCAAATTGCAATATCTCTTAAAGCTTTTAGTGTATCATCTACTTTAATTAATACGTTATTTCCATTTGAAACCTCACTTCTTTGAGTTAATGAAGCTACAGCACCCAGATTATATGAATTGTGAATAAATTCATGCCCATCGAATTTTTCTCCTACGATAGGTATAAATAAATCCCCATCCTTTATCTTTCTGGAATCAGTTGAAATATTCAAAATATCTGTATTTATATCTCCACTTATTAAAATACCATTTGTTACATCTAAAATGTCCTTAACTTTAAACTTTAGCATTTAAGTTCTCTCCTTAAATATATAAAAAAGCTACTGCTGATTTAAATAAAAATAATTAGAATATCTATAATTCTTTCAAAATATCTCTTACAATTTCTCTTTCATCATAATGTATTGTTTTATCTTTAAACATCTGATAAGTCTCATGTCCTTTTCCTGCTAATAAAATTATATCCTGCGGCTTAGAATTCTTAATTGCATATCTTATTGCTTCAGTCCTATCTTCAATTATTATATATGCATTTCCTGTGTTTTTAATTCCTTCTTCTATGTCTTTTAATATTGATAAAGGCTCTTCTGTTCTTGGGTTATCGGAAGTTATTATTGTAAAATCAGCAATTTTTCCTGATATTTCGCCCATCATTGGTCTCTTATTTCTGTCTCGGTCTCCTCCACATCCAAAAACACTAACAACTCTTCCAGGTGCATAATTTTTTATTGTCGTAAGTATATTTTCCAAGCTGTCCGGAGTATGTGCATAGTCAATAATAATATTGAAATCTTTACCTGTCTCTACTACTTCAGCTCTACCAGGGACATTTATATTTTGTAGGCCCTTTTTAATGCTTTTAAGAGATATTCCCATTAATCCACATACACATATAGCACCAAGTGTATTATAAACACTAAACATACCTGGTACATTTACTTTTATTATCTCACTCCACCAGGGCGATGAGACTTTAAATTCTACATGGTCTGGATAGGTGATTATATCTGTTGCGTGAATATCTGCTCTTTTATTAATACCAAAGGTTAAGAACTCGCAATCACATCCATCAATCACCCGATTTGAGTACTCATTGTCGATATTGATAATAGCCTTTTTACACATTTTAAATAGTTTTATCTTAGCGTTTAAATAATCTTCCATATCTTTATGTTCATTAGGCCCTATATGATCCCTTGATAGATTGTTGAAAACACCAATATTAAAGTCACAGCAGCTTACTCTATGTAATACCAGCCCTTGAGATGATACTTCCATTACCACATCATTAACATTTTTTGAAACCATTTCTGAAAAAATTGCTTGTAAATCATATGATTCAGGTGTTGTCCTCTCTGATTGCAGTTTTTCTTCTCCTACTGAACTTCCCAAAGTTCCAATCAATCCAACCTTTTTGTCTTCAGCTTCTAAAATTGATTTGATCATATATGTAGTTGTTGTTTTTCCTTTTGTGCCGGTTATACCAATTAGATTAAACTTCTTAGATGGATGATTGTATAAAGAGTCTGCTACATAAGCAAGGGCAAATCTCGAATTTTTTACTCTAATTACTGTAATATTTTCTGAAACATCAACATCCTTCTCAACTATGAGAGCTTTCGCTCCATTATCAATTGCAGAATTTACAAATTTATGACCATCAACTTTAAATCCTTCTATACATACAAATAGCGAATTAAGTACAGCTTTCCGTGAGTCATAAGCAATATCTAAAATATCAATATCTATACTCCCATTAATTTCTTCAACTTCTAATCCTTTTATCAATTCATTTAACTTCAATGTAACTCCTCCTACTGATTAATTGCGAATGGAGAATTATGAATTATTTAGAGAAAGTATTTTGAGTTAATTTTCTAAAATTGAAATACTATGCAATGCATATTATTTCAATTCTCAATTCTCAATTCTCAATTCATTCCTAGTCTGTTTCCAAACTTCTAAATGTTACTTCAACCACGCTTCCCTTTTCAACTAATTCACCAGGTTCATAGGGCTGCTCTATTGCTGTTCCCATTCCACTTACTCTAATATTTAGTCCAACGCTGTTTAAAGTATCCGTAGCTTCATTTATAGTCTTATTTAATACATTCGGCATTTTAACCATTATCTCTTTTTCAGGTTGATACGTATACAAAACAACAACTGATTTTTCTGGAATTATAGCATTTGGTTTTGGCATCTGCTCTTTTACAACAACCTCACCATTATCTGCGCTTCCTTCTATTTTAAAATTTAGATTCCTTTCACTTAATTTTTTCTTAGCCTGCTCTAAAGTTAGTTTTCTGGTTTCAGGAACATAAACTTCTTTTAGCATCATTTCCTTATCAAGTTCTGTGTATCTCCTTTCAACTTCTAAATAATTTAAAGTTTCTTCAACTAATTTCCCGGCAACTGGAGCAGCAATAACTCCTCCGTAATATGTATCCCCTGTTGGGTAATCCAATATAACCAATACACATATTACGGGATTGTCTGCAGGAGCAATGGCTGAGAATGATGCTACATAGTGACCTTTTTCCAATGTTTGCGAAGTCCCTGTTTTACCAGCAACTCTATACCCTCTGACATAAGCATTTTTTCCAGTTCCTACAGATACAACTCCTTCCAAAATATCTTTTAATGTATCTGCAGTTTTTTTGGATATTACTTCTCTTACTGCTTCAGGTTTAATTTTTTTTACAATATTTCCCTCCCAATCGGTTAATTCACTAACTAATCTGGGTTTCATAAGGG